>JAJZUK010000174.1 GCA_021847125.1 Pseudomonadota bacterium
ATCTAACTATACGCGGCGCGCGTATAGCCTGCAACCAACAGGAAACCCCTGGCCGTCTGGGTCCGACAACCCCCAAAGTCAGGTGCTCACCTGGTCTCTCGGAGGCATCATCCAGAAATCATCGACCACCCGGAAAGTCGCGTCTGGCGTGCCTTTCCGGCCGATTTGGTTCTGCACGACTCCACCGGTGAGTCGGTCGCCAATCGCTAAAACAACGTTGACGAATCGCTTCTTGACCTTCCGACAATGGCACGCCCTCAGGCACGCTCGATGAGGCGTAGCGCTTCCGCGGCAGCGACGATGCGAATACCCTGATACTCGCGCAAATTGAGAAGGTCCGCGTCGCCGGAAACGATGAAATCGGTCTGGGCGGCCAGCGCACAGGCGAGTACGTGATCATCGTCGGGGTCGCGGCACACGGGCTGTGGCAACGGTGGCGGCACGATCACTTCTGCCAGTTGCCGCATCTCAGCCAGGGAGCGTTCGCGCGAGGTGTTCGATCGGGCCAGGATGTCGTCGAATTTGGCCCGGCTGATCACCTCGGCCAGTTCGGCCAACAGCGTCGGGCTGCTGACCATGGTAAGTGCGCCAGTCTGCGCACGCTCAATCAGCGCATGCGGCGCGCCGCGCCACAGCAGGCCGGACAACAGCACATTCGTATCAATGACCGCCCGCACGCTGTTTGCGCTCTGCGCGTGCGGCTTTCACTTCCGCGTTGATCTCTTCCATCGACATCGGCGGGATACCGGCGGCGGCCACGCGGTCGGCAATGGACAGCAAGGCGTCGGCCGCCTGCTTGCGCCGTAGTGCGTCGTTGATCAGCCGCTCCAGCGCCTGCGGCGTCAGCAGCCCGGCATCGCGCGCGGCAAGCGCGGTCGCGTCGGGCAACTCGATCTGAATCGTAGTCATGGCAAAACCTCCTCAAGAACCAGCCAAGTCAACTGGTGGTCTGTTTTTAGGCGGTGGCGCGCCTTAAAACATGACCCTCACATGATAGCCGAGCGCCGCATGAGGCGGCAATTCAGATTTATACTTTGACGCCGAAGGTAACCGGCAGTTTAAGCAACTTGCCCGCTTCGAGAAATCCCTGATCCAGCGTCAGTATCCTCTTTGCACGATGGTTCGCTGCAATGGCCAGGTGTAGCGCGTCCCCTGCCCTCAGCCCGGTCTTGGGACTCTCCAGATACTTGGCCGCCGCCGCGAAGTCCGCCGCCGTCGGCGCGAGCATTTCGAATGATTCAGCCAGGACGCGATCAAACTCCCCGCGTACCACCTCCGCTTGGGAGTCGGAGAGTTCTCCCATTCGAACCTTGCGCGACACCAGACTGTACAGTTCGACCTGCGTCCACATACTGGTCGTCAGTTCCCCAGGTTTCACTTTCAGGACGAAGGCCTCTACCGCGTCACTGGAGTCCTCGGCAACAACCAAGGGCGCAACGAAGCTGGTGTCAAGATAGACCATCAATAACCCTCGTCCCGGAGTTGTCGAATTACTTCGGCACTGGACTTGCGAGCCTTTGGCAAG
The DNA here is from genome assembly GCA_021847125.1 of Pseudomonadota bacterium. The sequence continues at coordinate 1,526 of JAJZUK010000174.1, forward strand.
GTAGCGCGAAAATCCGCTAGCGAACGAAATGCCTTCTTCGGCAAAACAATCGGCACGAGCCTGGCGACCGGCTGTCCGCGACGCGTGATGACGGTCTCCTCGCCGCTCTCGGCCTTGCTCACCAGCTCGCTCAAATGTGCCTTGGCATCGGCTAGATTAACGGCACCCATGGTTTGCTCCACTTGGTCATAAAGTTGGTCAGATGATACTGCAAAAACGCATTGGCATCTGCGTGATCTCGGCTGGGTCTCGGTTAGCGCTTTCGTTCAAAAAAGCCAGTGGCATGTGCGCGCGGACGATTTTGCAACAGTTACGCTATCTCCTGCGCGGCGATTTCGTTGAAAGCCAGTACTGGAGCGGCTCTCCAGCCAATGGACTCGCGCAATCAAAATCACAGATTGTGAGATGTCACCTGTTTTCCTGCCTGCCATAGCCGAGTTTCTTCAGCCTGGAGGCAAGGGCGGCATTCAGGTTTTGCGTAGCCGATTGCCGGCTTACGCCGCAGCAGCGGCGCGCACGCTCTCGGCCAGCATCGCCGCCAGCGCCTCCACCTTGGCGCCGTCCTCGCCCTCGACCATGACCCGCAGCACCGGCTCGGTGCCCGAGGGCCGCAGCAGCACCCTGCCCGCCTTGCCCAGATCGCGCTCGGCCGCTTCCTTGGCCTTGCCCACCGCGGCGTTAGTTTCCCAGTTGAATCCCCTGGCGACCTTTACGTTCACCAGCTTCTGCGGATACAGCGTCAATTCGCGGCACAGTTCGGCCAGGGTGGCGTTGCTCAATCGCATTGCGGTCAGGACCTGCAGTGCCGACACCAGCGCATCGCCGGTGCTGTGCTTGTCCAGGCAGATGATATGGCCGGAGTTTTCGCCGCCCAGCTGCCAGCCCTTCTCCTGCATCAGTTCGAGCACGTAGCGATCGCCCACCCGGGCGCGGGCAAAAGCGATGCCGGCCGCATCGAGCGCGCGCTCCAGCGCGAGATTGCTCATCAGCGTGCCGGCCACGCCCGCTACCGCGCCCTGTCCGGCACGCATGCGCGCGATCACATAGAGCAGCTGATCGCCGTCATAGGACACGCCGCGCGCGTCGACCATCAGCAGGCGGTCGCCGTCGCCGTCCACGGCGATGCCCAGATCGGCCTGGTGCTGCTTCACCGCCGTCTGCAACGCCTGCGGGCTGGTGGCGCCGACCCCGTCGTTGATGTTCAAACCATCCGGATTGGCGCCGATCGCCACCACGTCCGCGCCGAGCTCGTGGAACACGTGCGGCGCGATGTGATAGGCCGCGCCGTTGGCGCAGTCGACCACAATTTTCAGGCCGCGCAGGTCCAGCCGGTTGGGAAAGGTGCTCTTGCAGAATTCGATATAGCGGCCGGCGGCATCGTCGATGCGCCGCGCCTTGCCGAGCTGCGCCGAAGCGCGGCAGCGCATCGGCTGCGCGAGCTGCGCCTCGATCTCGGCCTCCACCGCATCGGGCAGCTTGTTGCCGTCGCCGGAAAAGAACTTGATCCCGTTGTCGGGATAGGCGTTGTGCGAGGCGCTGATCACCACCCCCGCCTGCAGCCGCAGCGCGCGGGTGAGATAGGCCACTGCCGGCGTCGGCATCGGTCCCGACAGCATCACGTCCACGCCTGCCGAGGCGAATCCGGCCTCCAGCGACGCCTCGAGCATATAGCCGGAGATGCGCGTGTCCTTGCCGATCAGGACCGCCGGCCGCGTGCCCGCAGCGAGCTGCGCCCGGCGCACCAGCACCTCGCCCGCTGCATAGCCCAGGCGCACCATGAAATCCGGCGTGATCGGCGCCTCGCCCACCAGTCCGCGGATGCCATCCGTTCCGAAATATTTCCTAGTCATGAATTTTTCCCACAGCTGCCAGAACCGAGAGCGCGTCCCGCGTCGCCGCGACGTCGTGCACGCGCAGGATGGCCGCGCCATTCTGCGCCGCAATCAGGGCCGCGGCAATGCTCGCCGCAAGACGCTCGCCCGCGGGTTTGCCGGTGATCTGGCCGAGCGAAGACTTGCGCGACCAGCCGGCGAGCACCGGCACCCCGAACGCCGCAAACTGGCGCAGGTGGCGCAGCAATTCCAGATTGTGTTCCAGGGTCTTGCCAAAACCGAAGCCGGGGTCGATGACCACGCGCTCCAAGGCGATCCCGGCCGCACAGACGTCGTCTATGCGCTGACGCAGAAACGCCTTTACTTCCGCCACCACATCGCCGTAGGCAGGTTGCCGCTGCATCGTACCCGGACTGCCCTGCATGTGCATCAGGCACACGGCGGCATCGCCGGCCGCGACCGCGGCCAGGGCGCCGGGCGCGCGCAAGGCGTTGATGTCGTTGATCATGGCCGCGCCTTCCGCGAGCGCGACGCGCATCACCTCGGGCTTGACGGTATCGACCGACAGCGGGACGTCGGAGAGGCCCTGCAGCACCGGCCGCAGCCGGCGCAATTCTTCGTCCGCGCTCACCACCGCTGCCGCGCCCGGCCGGCTGGACTCGGCGCCGAGGTCGATCAGGTCCGCGCCCTCGGCCATGAGCCGGTGCGCGTGCGCAATGGCGGCGGCGGGATCGAGAAAGCGGCCGCCGTCGGAAAACGAATCGGGTGTGACGTTGACCACGCCCATGATCAGCGGCCGGGCGAGCGAAAACACAAAACGCCCGCAGCGCAATTGGCCAGCGGGCGCAGCACCGGGCGGAATTGAAGCGGCTGGCGGCACGACGCTACGCCCCACCCATCACCGCCCTAGTGCACAACTAGGTGGAGGTGGCCGCGGGGGCCGCGGCGCCGGTGGTGCCGTCTTTCTGCGGCGGGGGCGGCGGCGTGGTGGACTGCTTCGGCTTGGGCTCGCGCGGCAGCTTGCCTTCCATGATGTCGGTCAACT
>JAJZUK010000175.1 GCA_021847125.1 Pseudomonadota bacterium
AACACCTCGGACACGTGGCCGTAGTTCCAGGCCAGGTCCATGCGCTTGGCGATTTCCTGGATGATCCACAGATCTTCTTTCGCCTCACCCGGCGGCTCGATCGCCTTGCGCCCGAGCTGCACCATGCGGTCGGTGTTGGTAACGGTGCCGTTTTTCTCCGGCCACGCAGTCGCAGGCAGCACCACGTCGGCGAGATAGGCGGTCTCGGTGAGGAAGATGTCCTGCACCACCAGATGGTCGAGCGCGGCCATGGCCGCACGCGCATGTTCCAGGTCCGGATCGGACATCGCCGGATTCTCGCCCATGACGTACATGCCGCGGATTTCCTTCTTCTGCGCCGCATGCATGATCTCGACCACGGTCAGCCCGGGTTTGGGGTCGAGGTCGGGCGCGCCCCACAGCTTGGCGAAGCGCGCCTTGGCCTCGGGATTGTCGACACGCTGGTAATTCGGATACATCATCGGGATCAGACCCGAATCCGAGGCGCCCTGCACGTTGTTCTGGCCGCGCAGCGGGTGCAACCCGGTGCCGGGCCGGCCGATCTGCCCGGTCATGAGCGCGAGCGCGATCAGGCAGCGCGCGTTGTCGGTGCCGTGCACGTGCTGCGATACGCCCATGCCCCACAGGATCATCGATCCTTTGGAGGTGGCGTACAGGCGCGCGACTTGGCGCAGCGTTTCGGCCGGAACGCCGCAAATCGGCGCCATCAGTTCCGGGCTGAACTTCTTCACGTTCTCGGCCAGCGCCGCATAGCCCGAGGTGCGGTCGCGAATGAAATCCTGGTTCACCAGGCCTTCGGTGACGATGACATGCATCAGCGCGTTGAGCATGGCGACGTCGGTATCGGGCTTGAACTGCAGCACATGGGTCGCATGGCGCGCGAGCTCGGTGCGGCGCGGATCGGCGAGGATGAGCTTGGTGCCGTTCTTGATCGCGTTCTTGATCCAGGTCGCCGCCACCGGGTGATTCACCGTCGGGTTGGAGCCGATCACGAGCACCACCTCGGCCAGCTGCACGTCGCTTACCTGGTTGGACACGGCGCCCGAGCCCACGCCCTCGAGCAAGGCCGCCACCGAGGAGGCATGGCACAGGCGCGTGCAATGGTCGACGTTATTCGAGCCGAAGCCGGTGCGCACCAGCTTCTGGAATAAATAAGCTTCCTCGTTCGAGCCCTTGGCCGAACCGAAGCCCGCCAGCGCACGCTTGCCGTAGGCATCGCGAATGTCGCGCAGGCCTCCGGCCGCGAATGCCAGCGCCTCTTCCCAGCTTGCTTCGCGGAACGCGTCGCGCCAGTGGTCCGGATCGACCGAGTAGTCCGCGCTCTTGGGCACGCCGGGTTTGCGTATCAGCGGCACGGTCAGGCGCTGGCGATGGTGCGCGTAGTCGAAGCCATAGCGGCCTTTCACGCACAGGCGGCCGTGGTTGGCCGGACCGTCGCGGCCCTCGACCTGCACGATCTTGTTGTCGCTCACGTGGTAGGTCAGCTGGCAGCCAACGCCGCAGTAGGGGCAGACCGAGTCCACCGTCTTTTGCGCCAGCGTCAGCCCCGCGTTGCGTGCCGGCAGCCCTTTTTGGAGCGTCTTCGACGCAAGGGCGCCGGTCGGGCAGGCCTGCACGCATTCGCCGCAGGCGACGCAGCTGCTCGCCCCCATGGGATCGTCGAAATCGAACACGATCTTGGCATGCTCGCCGCGGAAGGCGTAGCCGATGACGTCGTTCACCTGCTCTTCGCGGCAGGCGCGCAGGCAGCGCGTGCATTGAATGCAGGCGTCCAGATTCACCGCAATGGCCGGGTGCGACACATCGGCCTTGGGCTGCGCGCGCGGCGCAAAGCGCGGCTGGCCCAGCTCGAGCTTCTTTGCCCATAGATCGAGCTCGGAATTGGGCGTGTAGGACTCACCGGGCATGTCTGACAGCAGCAGCTCCAGCACCATTTTCTGGCTGGCGACGGCGCGCGCGCTGTCCGTGCTCACTTCCATGCCGTCCCTGGGCGCGCGGCAGCACGAAGGCGCGAGCGCGCGTTCGCCCTTGATCTCGACCACGCAGGCGCGGCAGTTGCCGTCCGGGCGCAGCCCCTCCTTGTAGCACAGGTGCGGGACATCGATGCCGTAGTGCTTCGCCGTCTGGATGATGGTCTCGTCGGCGCGGCCGACGACCGTTTTTCCGTTGAGCTTGAATTCCACCGGCAGCGCGGCGATCTCTTGTTTGCTGATTGCAGTCATGGCTATTCGCTCCTGCCTTCGGTCACGCCAGCTCGTGCGCAAAATATTTCATGACGCAAAGCAGCGGATTGGGTGCGGCCTGCCCCAGGCCGCAGATCGAGGCGTCCATCATCACCTGTGAGAGTTCCTGCAGCAGCGCCTGGTTCCATTTCGGCTGATCGAGCAGCGCCAGCGCCTTGGCCGTGCCGACGCGGCAGGGCGTGCACTGGCCGCAGGATTCCTCGGAGAAGAAATGCATCAGGTTGCGCGCCGCGTCGGTGGCGCGATCCTTATCCGACAGGATCATCACCGCGGCCGAGCCGATGAAGCAGCCGTAGGGCTGCAGCGTGTCGAAATCGAGCGGGATGTCGCCCATGGAAGCGGGCAAGATGCCGCCCGAAGCGCCGCCGGGCAGGTAGGCGTAGAGCGCATGCCCGTCCTGCATGCCGCCGCAATATTCCGCGATCAGCTCTTTCACCGTGATCCCCGCGGGCGCCAGATGCACGCCGGGTTTCTTGACGCGTCCCGAGACCGAGAACGAGCGCAGCCCCTTTCTTTCATGGCGTCCGTGTCCGGCAAACCAGGCCGCGCCCTTCTCCAGGATTTCGCGCACCCAGAAGAGCGTCTCCATGTTGTGCTCCAGCGTCGGCCGGCCGAACAGGCCGACCTGGGCCACATAGGGCGGGCGCAGGCGCGGCATGCCGCGCTTGCCCTCGATCGATTCGATCATCGCCGATTCCTCGCCGCAGATATACGCGCCCGCGCCGCGGCGCAGATGGATCGGCGGCAGCGCACAGGGCGGATCGGCCTCGAGCGCCGCAATTTCCTTTTCCAGGATCGCACGGCAGCCGGCATACTCGTCGCGCAAATAGACATAGACCTCGGCGATGCCTGCGGTCCAGGCGGCGATCAGCATGCCCTCGAGGAAGCGGTGCGGATCGCGCTCGAGGTAGTAGCGGTCTTTGAACGTGCCGGGCTCGCCTTCGTCGATGTTCACCGCCATCAGGCGCGGCTCGGGCTCGGCGCGCACGATTTTCCATTTGCGCCCGGCCGGAAAACCCGCGCCGCCCAGGCCGCGCAGACCGGAATCCTCCATCGCCTGGGTGAGCTGCAGATAGTCGCGCTTGCCGGCGAGGCATTGCTGCAGGATGGCGTAGCCGCCGTGTTCGCGGTATTCGGCGTAGGTGAGGTACTTGCCCGGCTTGTGTTTCGTCGCCTTGGCCGCGACCAGTTTTTTCACGCCGGCCAGGGTCGCGTGCGGCAGCGGATTCTGCCCGATCACGGCTACGGGCGCGGCTTCGCAGCGGCCCACGCAAGGCGCCGCCAGCACGCGCACTTCGCGGCCGAGCAGAGCGGGCAGCTTTGCCAGCAAGTCCTTCGCACCCGCCATTTCGCAAGACAGCGACTCGCATACGCGCACGGTGATCGGCGCGGGCGCCGCGTCGCCCTCCTTCACCACATCGAAATGATGGTAGAAGGTCGCGACTTCGTACACTTCGGCCGGCGCCAGATTCATTTCCGCGGCCAGCGCGGTGAGATGCGCCGCAGACAGCGCGCGGTAGCGGTCCTGGATCCGGTGCAGGTGCTCGATCAACAAATCGCGCCGGCGCGGCGCATCGCCCAGCAGCGCGCGCACTTCCGCCAGCGCCTTGGGATCGGGCGTGCGGCCCTTGATAGTTCCGCGCGGCTTGCGCTCGGATTTGATCGGGATAATGACTTGATTCACAAATGTCCTCTTTACAAAACGCGCTTGCGTTCAAGACACTTGCGATCTGCCTGGCTGCAAATCACATCGGGCGCGGGCTCCTGGATGACACAGACTCTCCCGCACCCGTTCTTGCTACAGCTTACATTCCGAGCGGCGCCCGCTTTCCGCTGCGGGCCTACTTCAGAATCGACTTGAGTGTCTTGCCCATCTCGGCCGGATTGCGCGTCACCTTGATGCCGCAGGCCTGCATCACCTCCAGCTTCTCCTGCGCCGTGCCCTTGCCACCGGAAATAATGGCGCCAGCGTGACCCATGCGCTTGCCCGCGGGGGCGGTGATGCCAGCGATGAATCCGACCACCGGTTTTTTCATGTTGTCCTTCACCCACAGCGCCGCGGTCTCTTCGTCCGAGCCGCCGATCTCGCCGATCATGATCACCGCTTCGGTCTCGGGATCGTCGTTGAACATCTTCATGACGTCGATGT
>JAJZUK010000176.1 GCA_021847125.1 Pseudomonadota bacterium
ATACTGCTCGCGCGCGAGAACTTCGGCTGCGGCAGTTCGCGCGAGACCGCGGTGTGGGCGCTATGGGACTTGGGCCTGCGCTGCGTGATCGCGCCGTCCTTCGGCGATATCTTTTACGGCAATTGCTTTCAGAACGGCATGCTGCCGCTGCGTCTGCCTGCGGCCGAGGTCGAAGCGCTGGCCACCGAGGCGCGGCGCGGCGCGGGCGAAATCACCGTGGACCTGCAAGCGCAGCGGATCGTCACGGTTACTGGCCGTACGATTGCGTTCGATATCGACCCGGGACGGCGCGAGGCGCTGCTGCAAGGCTTGGATGCGATCGGCCAGACGCTGCGCCATGCCGCGAAGATCGACGCCTTCCAGGCGCGTGAGCGCGAGCGCAGGCCGTATTTGTACCGCGAGCCGCGCTGAGCCTCGGTCAGTCCGGGCGCTTGGCCTTCTGTTTCGATTTCGCCTTCTTCTTCGGCTTAGGCTCGGGGACCAGCACCGTGCCGCGGCATTTCTTCGCGCCGCACCAGCACGGCCAGCGCGACTTCACTTCCTTGGTGATCGGTTCGTTGGTCTCGATGCAATAGTCGTAGGACAACTCTTCGCCCGGCCGGATATCGCGGATGGCGCGGATGAACATGCGCTTGTCTTTCTCGTAGGTATCGCAGTTCGGCGCGCACGAGTGATTGATCCAGCGCGCGATGTTCCCTTTCGCTCCGCCGTCGATGTTGTGGTCGTGCGCAATGCCGAAGATGAAGGTATGGTTCAATCCCTGCATGTTCTCCGGATAGCGGCGCGCGACCTCGGCTTCGCTGATGATCTCACCCTTGTATTCGCATACGGTTTCGTCTTCGCGGATCGGGCGGCGCGCGAACACGCCGCGGCCGTGTATGCCCGAGCTTCGTACCACGATGCGGGGTCCGGTTCGTCTTGCTTTGTCATTGCTCATGAAGTGGTGAACTTTCGCGCAAAGTGCGCATTGTTGCTTTGTGTGAGCCAAGTTGCAAGCCGGATTGCGCGCCAGTTGCCGTTCAAACGGCGTTATCATCAAACCTGTCCTATCCAGCGGAGCGAGGTTCTGGCTGCATGACCGACTTTCACGGCATTTTTCCCTATCTCGTCTCTCCCATCGATGAGGCCAGCGGCCGCGTGCGCGAGCGCGTGCTGCGCGAACACCTGATCCAATGCGGCGTGCACGGGCTCTCACCCCTGGGCAGCACCGGCGAGTTCGCCTATCTGTCGTTCGAGCAGCGCCAGGAAATCGTGCGCATCGTAGTCGACGCGGCCGGCGGACGGGTGCCGGTTCTGGCGGGCGTCGCCGCGTTCTCGACCAGCGATGCCATCCGTCAGGCGGAAGCGCACGCCAGGCTTGGCGCCGACGGCATGATCCTGATCCTGCAGCAGATGTTCCCGCTGCCGGCACGCGGCATCGAGCGCTACTTTCGCGCCATCGCCGAGGCGCTGCCCCAGACCTCGATGACGCTGTACACCAATCCCGGCCTGCTCGGCGGCGATATTCCGATGGACGCGCTGGATGCGCTTTCGCATATCCCGAACATCGAGTACGTCAAGGACGCTTCGGGCAATACCGGCCGCATCCTCACCCTGCTCAACCGCATGGGGGAGCGCATCAAGGTGTTCAGCGCCTCCGCGCACATCCCGCTGCTGGTGCTGAAGCTGGGCGGAGTAGGCTGGATGGCCGGGCCCGGTTGCGGCATGCCGCGCGAATGCGTGCGCCTGTACGACCTGGCGAGTGCCGGAAAATGGGACGAGGCGAGGGCCGAGCAGCGCCGGCAGTGGGCGATCAACGAGGTGTTCACCAAATACGCGCTCGCGGCCTGCATCAAGACCGCGCTGCAGCTGCAGGGCTTCGAGGTCGGCGACGCGATCGCGCCGCAGGAAGCGCTCGAGCCCGAGGCGGTCGAAGACATCCGACGCGCGCTGGCGCAGTTGAAATAGCCTGTCGATCGACGCGGCAGCGTCGGATTCGCTCCGTTTGCGCTTTGACCGCGCGCGCCTTGATTATTGTCAATTGGCAGTAACGTTCGCGTTATAGGATTTCCCGGGCACGGTCCAATATCGGAGGGAACCATGAACGTCAGATCGTTATTTGCGGGAATCGCCGCCGCCTTCGTATTCGCCGGACCCGCGGCGGCAGCGGACGTTATCTGCTATAACTGCCCGCCCGAGTGGGCGGACTGGGGCACCATGCTGAAGGCGATCAAGGCCGACCTCGGCCTCGACGTGCCCCACGACAACAAGAATTCGGGCCAGACGCTGTCGACCTTGATTGCCGACAAGGCGAATCCGGTCGCCGACATCGCTTACTTCGGCGTCACCTTCGGCATCAAGGCGGGTGAGGCGGGGGTGATCGCGCCCTACACGCCCAAGTACTTCAACGAGATTCCGGCCGGCCTGAAGGCGCCAGACGGCAGTTGGTTCACCATCCATTACGGCACCATCGGTTTCTTCGTCAATGTCGACGCGCTACGCGGCGTGCCGGTACCCAAAGCCTGGAAGGATCTGCTCAAGCCCGAATACGCCGGTTTGGTGGGTTATCTGGATCCGACCAGCGCCGCCGTGGGCTATGCCGCCGCGACTGCGGCAAACCTCGCGCTCGGCGGCACTACGAGCGACTGGCAACCGGGCATAGAATACTTCAAAGAGTTGAAGAAGAACCGTCCGATCGTGCCGTTGCAGACTTCATACGCGCGCGTGCTCTCGGGGGAAATCCCGATCATGTTCGACTACGACTTCAACACCCTGCGCGCCAAGTACAAGGACAAATGCAATTGCGTGTTCGTGATTCCGCAGGAAGGGACCATCGTGCTGCCCTACGTGATGAGCCTGGTGAAAAACGGCCCGCACCCGGAGAACGCAAAGAAGGTGCTCGATTATCTGATGTCGGACAAGGGACAGGCGATCTGGGCCAACGCCTATCTGCGCCCAATCCGGCCTGCCGCGATGGCACCCGACATTGCAGCGAGGTTCCCATCTGCCGAAGAGTACAAACGCGCCAAGGTGATCGATTACGCCAAGATGGAAGCTGGACAGAACGCTTTCCGCGACCTTTACCAGAAAGAGGTCCGCTAGCGGTCCGCTGCGGCTGCCCATGCGAGGCCATGAAAATCGCATTCTGTTGCTGATGGTGGTGCCGGCGATCATCGTCGGCACTGCTTTCTTTCTGCTGCCGCTGGCGCGGCTCGCGCTCGTCGGCGCCACCGGCGCGCTCGGCTTGGGCGCCTACTTGGCAGTGCTCACGAATCCGCAGTACTTTCAGGCGCTCGTCTCCACCGTCGTGCTGTCGTTCGCGGTGACTGCCGCGACGCTCGCGATTGCGGGAATGGCGGGCGTATTTCTCGAGCGCAACCGCTTTTTCGGGCGCGAGGCGCTCGTCTCCATGTTGACGCTGCCGCTCGCCTTTCCCGGGGTCGTGGTGGGCTTCATGGTGATCATGCTGGCCGGGCGCACCGGGCTGATCGGTGAATTCACCGCATGCCTCGGCGCGGGACGCCTGGTGTTCGCCTATTCCATTGCGGGCCTGTTCACGGGCTACATCTATTTTTCTATTCCGCGGGTGATCCTCACGATCATGGCAGCGGCGGAAAAACTGGACCCGGCGCTGGAGGAGGCGGCGAAGTCTCTGGGGGCCAGTCCCTGGCGGGTAGTTCGAGACGTGATCCTGCCGGCGCTGCAGCCGGCGTTGATCGCCTCAGGTGCGGTGTGCTTCGCCACGTCCATGGGGGCGTTCGGTACGGCGTTCACCCTGGCCACAGACATCAAGGTCCTGCCGATCGTCATCTACACCGAGTTCACGCTGCTCGCCAATATTGCCTTGGCGGCGGCACTCTCCATGGTGCTTGGCGTAATCACCTGGGTCACCCTGGCGACATGCCGCGCGTTTGCCGGCACCACGGCGGCGGCAGCGGGATAGCGCGGCGATGCGGCGCGGCGGTCACTTTTACCTGCAACTCGCGTTCACGCTGTTGGTGTGCGCGTTCCTGATTGTGCCGGTATTCATGTCTATCGTTGCCGGCCTGACGGAGAATTTCTTTATCGGCGTGAAAAGCGGTCTCACGTTGCGCTGGATCGGCGTGGTGTGGGAGCTCTATGCGCCGACTATTCTGCGCAGCATGTACATTGCCCTGGCGACGCTCGCAGTCACGCTGTTCATCGGTGTTCCCACCGCCTACGTTCTGGCAAAACGGCCAGGCCTGATGACGCGGCTGATCGAGGAGTTCCTGGTGCTACCGGTAGCGATTCCGGGTCTGGCGATCGCACTGGCGCTGATTCTCACCTACGGCGGTTTCCGCGACTTTCGCACGAGTTGGGTGTTCATCCTTGTTGGCCACGTGCTCTATACCTTGCCCTTCATGGTGCGTTCGGTGCTCGCTGTG
>JAJZUK010000177.1 GCA_021847125.1 Pseudomonadota bacterium
CGGCGGCGAGGTGACGCCGCAGAAGGTGATGAACCTGCTGCGGTTGGGCCTGAGCGAGCTCGCACTGGGTTCGCGCATGGTCTGGGACTGCGCCGGCTGCTACCAGTGCCAGGAGAGCTGTCCCGAAGGCGTGCGCGTGGCCGACATCATGTGCGAGTTGCGCGCGCTGGCAGTGCGGCGGCTGGGCGCAGTCCGCAGCCGGAGGCAAGCGGCATGAAGTACGCGCTGTTCCTGGGCTGCAAGATTCCGGCGCAGCTGCCGGCCTACGAGGCTTCGACGCGCGCCGTGCTCGGACACCTGGGCGTTACGCTGGTCGATCTGGAGTTCGACTGCTGCGGTTATCCCGCCCGCAGCTACAACCGCGACGCTTTCGTCGTGGCGGCCGCCCGCAATCTGGCCCTGGCCGAACGCGCCGGCCTCGACCTGCTGACGCCCTGCAGCTGCTGCTTCGGCAGCCTGCGGCACGCAATCCGCTTTCTCGGCGAGGACGCGGAACTGCGCGCGCGCGTGGCGCAAGCGCTCGCGCGCGAGGGGCTGGCCTGGTCGGGCTCGATCGGGGTCGAGCACCTGTTGCCGCTGCTGGCGCGAGAGGTCGGTGTAGCCGCGCTTGCCGCCGCAGTGCGCGTTCCGCGCTCGGGTCTGCGTGTCGCGGCCCAGTATGGCTGTCACGCGCTGCGCCCGAGCGATGTGACCGGTATCGACAATCCAATCGCGCCGACGCTGTTCGAATCCCTGATTCGTGCCACGGGGGCGACTCCGGTGGATTGGCCGCGGCGGCTGGACTGCTGCGGCGATCCGTTGCATGAGGCGAACGCTCCGCTGGCCGAGCACATGACGCGGGCCAAGCTTGCCGATGCGCTCGAATCCGGCGCCCAAGCCCTGTGCTCGGCTTGTCCCCATTGCCAGCTGCGCTTCGACGCGGTTCAGGCGGGCAGCAGCGACCCGGCGATCCAAACACTGCTCTACACGCAGCTGCTCGGCCTGGCTTTGGGCCTGCCGGCGAAATCCCTCGGTCTGTGACGGTGCAGGTGGCAACGCGAGTGCGGGCGGCCGCGGCCTGCAGCGCTCAGTTCCGGATTGACAAAAATCAATAGCCAGGCGGTTTCCGTCGGTAAGCTCGTAGTGCATGGTTCACATGTTCCGAACATAGGAGGTTGACATGGTTCGCCGTCTGAAAACGCTTGTGCTCGCGCTTGCCTCGCTGTCGCTGGCAACGGGTTTCGCCGTGGCGCAGCCCATCGAAGATGAATTGGTCCTGATCACACCGGTGGCGAAAACGCTGACCGACCCGACGCTGGCGGATTTCGCCAAGTATGCGAAGGAAACCTGGAATATCACGCTGAAAACGAGCGCGCTCGCGGCGGGAACGCCGGTGGCCTACGGACGCATACTCGAGTGGAAAGGCCGGCCCGAGGTCGATATTTTCTGGGGCGGCGAGAGCGCGCTGTTCGACAAGCTCGCGGCGCAGAATCTTCTGGCGCGCCTCGAGGTGCCCAAGGCGGTTCTGGACGCGATTCCGGCGACTATCGGCAAACCGCGGCCAATTTATCTGAAAGATCCGAAAGGCTACTGGACCGGCACCGTGCTCGAGCCCTACGGCCTGGTATATCAGCCGAAGGTGCTGCAACGCCTGGGCGTGCCGGAACCGAAGGACTGGGACGACCTGCTGCATCCGAAGCTGAAAGGCCATGTGGCGCAATGCGCGCCCAGCCGTTCCAGCAGCAGCCATGCCACCTACGAGGTGATTCTGCAGCGCGACGGCGACGAAAAGGGCTGGGAGTGGCTGAAGCGCCTCGGCGCGAACACCGGCATTTTCACCGCGCGCAGCCGTGACGTGCCCTCGGTGGTCGCGCGGGGCGAGTTCGCCGCCGGCTTCGCCGTGCCGAGTTACATGGCGTTCGAGGACCGGCTGGCCGGATTCGAGCTCAAGTTCGTCGCGCCGAAAACCGCATGGATTACCCCCGAACCGATCGCCGTGCTGGCCGGCGCCAAGCATCCGAAGGCGGCGCTGGCATTCATCAGCTACCTGCTGTCCGAGCGCGGGCAGAAGGTGGCGATGGAGCGCGGCGTGTTCCCGATCACGCCGAAATTCCGCGTGCAGGGGGAGCCTAATTCGCGCGCGGAAATGGCGGTCGAGTTTACCGGCGGCATCCGCTCCTACTTCGACATCGACGTCACCAACATCTACGACGATGACAAGGCGCAGGGTCGCTATGAGAAGGTGAACGAGCAATTCCGCAAGGATATCGAGTCGAATTGGGAAACGCTCAAGAAATAGCGGCGCATCGGGAATAGGGGCGGAAGGCAGGGGCACATTCGTGCGTTCTGCCCCGGCAGAATAATCCAATAACAGCGGGGGAGCCGTGCGCATCACCGTAAAAGGCCTGACCAAGCGCTTCGGTCCGCTGGAGGTCGTCAGCAACGTCGGTTTCTCCATCGAGGAAGGGGAAATGTTCACCCTCCTCGGACCATCAGGCTGCGGCAAGACGACGCTGTTGCGTCTGATCGCCGGTTTCTATACGCCGGACGAAGGCGAGGTGCAGTTCGACGGCCGCAAGGTCAACGACCTGCCGCCGCACGAACGCGGCATCGGCATGGTATTCCAGAACTATGCGCTCTGGCCGCACATGACGGTGTACGAAAACGCCGCGTATGGATTGAAACTGCGCAAGGTGGCGCCCGACGAGATCGGGGCGCGCATCCGCGCCGTCCTGGAAAACGTCAAGCTGAGCGGGATGGAGCATCGCTATCCGGGCCAGCTTTCCGGCGGACAGCAGCAACGCGTAGCGCTTGCGCGCGCGCTGGTGCTGAACCCGAAGATGCTGCTCCTCGACGAGCCGCTGTCTAACCTCGATGCGAAGATCCGCATCCAGGTGCGCGCCGAAATCCGCAAGTTACAGAAAGCGCTCGGCATCACCACTGTCTATGTCACGCACGATCAGGAAGAGGCGCTGACGCTGTCGGACCGCATTGCCGTTTTCAACAAAGGCAAGTTGCTGCAGGTTGGCCCGCCGAAGTCCCTTTACGAGCGGCCGCAGAACCGCTTCGTTGCCGATTTCATCGGCATCAATAACCTCGCGGAGGGGACCGTCGAAGCCGCGGACGCGTCGCAACCGTGGCTGCGGTTGAAAACCGGGTTCGGCGAACTCCTGGCAGTGCCGGATGAACGCTTCCGTCCGGGTGACCGCTGCGTGGTGTCGGTCCGGCCGGAGAACGCGGCGCTCGATGGCGTGCCGGCACCCGGCAGCAACTTGGTGCGGGGACAAATCGTATTTGCCGCATACCTGGGCAATGCGCTGCGCTATGACGTCGATCTCGGCCAGGGTGTGCTGTTCAAGGTCGACATCCGCGACCCCTGGCACCATGAGCAGCGGCCCATGGGCACGTCGGTCACGCTCAGTTTCCCGGCCAGCAGCACCGTGGCAATGCCGGCGGAAGCATGAAACTGCCGCGCGCATCCCTGGCTGTACTCGGATTCGTCCTGATCTGGGCGTTCCTGATCCTGTTCATCCTGTTCCCGCTGACGCGGATTTTCTACGACGCCGTCACCAATGAGGCCGGACAGTTCACGCTCGGCTACTTCCATGATTTCTTCACCGATGCGTTCTACCTGCGCTCGTTCTGGAGGTCGATGGTGCTGGGCCTGGCCGCCGTCCTCACCACCTCGGTGATCGGCATCGCGGTCGCGCTGCTCATCGTGCGATACGAATTTCCGTTCCGCATGACGTTCTCCTATCTGACCATGCTGCCGATGATCCTGCCGCCGCTGGTGGGCGTGCTGGGCTTCGTCTTCATCCTCGGCCGCGCGGGCACGGTGAACATCCTGCTGATGGACTGGTTCGGCCTGGAGGCGCCGGTCAATTTCATGTATGGCATGCACGGCGTGCTGCTGGTGGAGACGGTGCATCTGTTTCCGCTGATGACGCTCTCCATTCTAGATGCCCTGGCCAAGGTCGATCCCTCGCTCGAGGAGGCCGCCGAGGGCGTTGGTGCGTCGGGCTGGCACAGGCTCTGGACCATTACCCTGCCGCTCACCACGCCGGGCTATATCTCGGGCGCGCTGCTGGTGTTCATCTGGACGTTCGCCGATTTCATCACGCCGCTGGTCGTCGGCGTGCAGGACCTGCTTGCGCCGCAGGCCTACCTCAACATCATGCAGTTCGTCGATCGGCGCATCTTCCGCATGGGGATCGTGATCTCTGCGCTGCTGGTCGTGCTTGCGATCCTGTTCGTGATCGCCGCGCGCGAGTACGTGGCGATCAAGGATTACAGTTCGCTCGCGTATTCCCGGGTCGAGCGCCGCCGCCTGGGGCCGGTCCAGCGCTGGCTCGCCGTGGGCCTGCTGCTGCTGTTGTTGTTCGTG
>JAJZUK010000178.1 GCA_021847125.1 Pseudomonadota bacterium
GCTGGCCGAGGAGGCGGCGCTGGACCGCTATTCCTACCTGCGCAGCGCCTATCTGCAGCGCCGCCGCAGCCTGATTTACGACGGCAATCCGCCGCGCGAGCCGGATGCGTCTTCCGACGACTTCTCTGGCGCACAGAAATGATCAGGCTGCTTGGAGCTTATTTGAAGATGAGGGGATATCTCCCCTCATACTCCCCGAAATCAGGGGCCATTTCGTTAATTACGAAATGGCCTCTTGGTATTCTCTGTTTTTCCCTGCTCGCCAACGCGGTCGGCGCGCAGGACGTCGCGCCCGATGCCCTGATCAGGCGCATCAGCGACGAGGTGATCGGCATCATCAAGAGCGACAAGGATATCAAGGCCGGCAACCGGTCGAAGATCAACGACCTGGTCGAGGCCAAGGTGTTGCCGCATTTCAACTTCGCCCGCATGACGGCGCTCGCGGTGGGGCGCAATTGGCCCAAGGCGAATGCGGCGCAGCAGAAAACCCTGGTGGACGAATTCCGTGTGCTGCTGGTGTTCACGTATTCGGGCGCCTTGTCGACCTACAAGAACGAAGTGATCGAGTTCAAGCCGCTGCATGCCGCTCCGGGAGATACCGACGTGACCGTGAGAACCCAAGTCAAGCGGCCAGGGTCCGAGCCGGTCAGCATCGATTACAGCATGGAGAAAACCGCCGGCGGCTGGAAGGTGTACGACGTCGTGGTCGGCGGCGTAAGCCTGGTGACCAACTACCGCGAGACGTTCAATGCCGAAATCCGCGACAGCGGTGTGGATGGCCTGATCAAGTCGCTCGCGAACAAAAACCGTTCCCTGGAAACCCAGGGCGGCACCAAGTCCAAGTGATCAAACAGGAAGGGGACCGGCTGCTGTTGCAGGGTCCGGTCACGATAGGCACCGTCTCCGCGCTGCTCGCGCAAGTGCGCACGCTGCTTGCGCCGGGTGCGGCGGTGCTCGATTTCGCGCAGGTCAGCGAAGTGGATTCGGCGGCGGTGGCGCTGGCGCTGGAGTGCCTGCGCGAGGCGCAAAAGCGCAAACTTCCCCTGTCCCTGGCGAACCTGCCCGAGGCGATGCAGCATCTGGCCGAACTCTACGCCGTATCCGAATTGTTGCAGGCCAATCCGGCCTGAAATCCACGCCGCCGTCCTGCGGCGCCACCTATGACCCCCGCGATCCAGATTCAGCAGGTGCACAAGCGTTTTGGCGCAGTCCAGGCGCTCGGCGGCATCGACCTCGAAGTGGCGCCCGGGGAGTTTTTCGGCCTGCTCGGCCCCAACGGCGCGGGCAAGACCACGCTGATCAATATTCTCGCCGGGCTCGCGCGCGCCGACAGCGGCAGCGTGCGCGTGCTCGGTCACGACGTGGTCACCGAGTACCGCGCATCGCGCCGGGCGCTGGGCGTGGTGCCGCAGGAACTGGTGTTCGATCCGTTTTTCAGCGTGCGCGAAACCTTGCGCATCCAGTCGGGCTACTTCGGCCTCAAGCACAACGATGCCTGGATCGACGAGGTCATGCATCATCTGGACCTGACTTCCAAGGCCGGCGCCAACATGCGCTCGCTCTCAGGCGGCATGAAGCGGCGCGTGCTGGTGGCGCAGGCGCTGGTGCACAAGCCGCCGGTGATCGTGCTCGACGAACCCACCGCGGGCGTCGACGTGGAACTGCGCCAGGGGCTATGGGAATTCGTGCGCGGCTTGAACCGCGACGGGCACACCATCGTGCTGACCACGCATTACCTGGAGGAGGCCGAGGCCTTGTGCGGGCGCATTGCGATGCTCAAGCAGGGGCGCATCGTCGCGCTCGACACCACGAGCAAGCTGCTCAACCGCAGGGACAGCCTGTATCTGCGGCTGCGCCTTGCCGGCGCGGCGCTGCCGGCGGCGCTGGCGGGGCGCGTGCGCGACAGCCGCGACGCGCTGCATACGCTGCGTCTGCGCAGCTACGCCGAGGTCGAAGGCGTGCTGGCGCAGGTGCGCGAGGCGGGGGCGCAGATCGAGGAAATGGAATTGCTGCAGCCGGACCTGGAAGACGTGTTCGTGCAGATCATGAATGAGGCGCAAGGCTAAGCAAATGTCCGGTTTCAGCACACTGCTGTACAAGGAACTGCTGCGCTTCTGGAAAGTGGCGTTTCAGACCATCGCCGCGCCGGTGCTGACGACGCTGCTGTACCTGCTCATTTTCTCGCACGTGATGCAGGGACGCGCGCCGGTCTACGGCGAGGTGCCTTATGCGGCCTTTCTGGTGCCGGGCCTGGTGATGATGGCAGTGCTGCAAAACGCGTTCGCCAACGCCTCTTCCAGCCTGATCCAGTCCAAGGTCACGGGCAACATCATTTTCGTGCTGCTGCCGCCGCTGTCCTACTGGGATTTCTTCGCCGCCTACGTGCTCGCTTCGGTGGTGCGCGGCATGGTCGTCGGCGTCGGGGTGCTGCTGGTGTCGCTCGGTTTTGTCGGCCTCTCCTTCGCGTATCCGCTGTGGATACTCGCGTTCGCCCTGGCCGGCAGCGCCATCCTCGGTTCGCTCGGCCTGCTCGCCGGCGTCTGGGCCGAAAAATTCGACCAGGTGGCTGCGTTCCAGAGCTTCCTCATCATGCCGCTGACGTTTTTGTCCGGCGTGTTCTATTCGATACACTCGCTGCCCGCGTTCTGGCAGGGGCTGTCGCGATTCAATCCCTTCTTCTACATAATCGACGGTTTCCGCTACGGCTTTTTCGGCGTGTCCGATATCGACCCGGCCGTGAGCCTGGTCATCGCGCTCGCCAATCTGCTCGTGTTCACTGCCGTCAGCCTCGCGCTGCTCAAGCGCGGTTATAAACTACGCCATTAAAAGGACAACCATGCTTATGCCCGAAGATGTTAAGACTTACATCGAGCAAGGCCTGCCGTGCGAGCATATCGAGCTCGTCGGCGACGGCCAGCATTTCCAGGCGCTGATCGTTTCTGCCGAATTCCGCGGCAAGAACCGGGTGCAGCGGCACCAGCGCGTGTATCAAGCGCTGGGCGAGCGCATGCGCGAGGAAGTGCATGCGCTGTCGATGCAGACCCTCACTCCGGAGGAGTGGCGTGAGCAGGCCACCTGAAGCACGCTGGCATGGATAAACTTCTGATCCGGGGCGGGGTGCCGCTCTCAGGCGAGGTGCGCATTTCCGGTGCGAAGAACGCCGCGCTGCCGATCATGTGCGCGTCGCTGCTCTCGGCCGCGCCGCTGCGCCTTGCCAACGTGCCGCATCTGCGCGACGTCACCACTCTGCTCAATCTGCTCGGCGGCATGGGCGTTGCGGTGACCCTGGACGAAAAGCTCGGCCTGGAACTGGACGCGGGCCGCCTGCATACGCCGCTTGCGCCCTACGACCTGGTGAAGACCATGCGCGCCTCGATTCTGGTGCTGGGGCCGCTGCTGGCGCGCTGCGGCGAGGCGCGCGTGTCCCTGCCCGGCGGCTGCGCCATCGGCCAGCGTCCGGTGGATCTGCACATCAAGGGCCTGCAGGCCATGGGCGCGGAGGTGCGCGTCGAGCACGGCTACATCATCGCGCAAGCCAAGCGCCTGAAGGGCGCGCGCATCTTCACCGATCTCGTGACCGTGACCGGCACCGAGAACCTGATGATGGCGGCCTGCCTCGCCGAGGGCACCACGATCATCGAGAACGCGGCGCGCGAGCCCGAAGTGGTCGATCTCGCGAACTGCCTCAAGGCGATGGGCGCGCACATCGAGGGCGCCGGCAGCGACATGATCACCATCGAAGGCGTGAAAGAGCTCGCGGGGGCCACGCACAGCATCATGCCCGACCGCATCGAGACCGGCACTTTCCTCGTCGCCGCCGCCGCGACCGGCGGTTCGGTGCGCCTGCGCAATACCAGCGCGCGCATACTCGACGCGGTGGTGGACAAGCTGCGCGAGGCCGGTGCCAGGATCAGCGCGGAAGGCGATGCGATAGCGATCGAGATGGACGGCCCGCCGAAGAGCGTCAATCTGCGCACCGCGCCCTACCCTGCGTTTCCCACCGACATGCAGGCGCAGTTCATGGCGCTGAACTGCATCGCGCGCGGCACGGCGGTGCTGACCGAGACCATTTTCGAGAACCGTTTCATGCACGCGCTCGAGTTGCAGCGCCTGGGCGCGAACATCGAGATCTCCGGCAACGCCGCGGTGGTCAAGGGCGTGGCGCAGCTCGACGGCGCCACGGTGATGGCGACCGATTTGCGCGCTTCGGCCAGCCTGGTGATTGCGGGTCTGGTCGCAAGAGGGGAGACCGTGGTCGAGCGCATCTACCACCTCGACCGCGGCTACGAATGCATCGAGGAAAAGCTGTCCCAGCTCGGCGCGCGCATCAAGCGCGTTCATTGAGGCAGCGCCTACCGCGG
>JAJZUK010000179.1 GCA_021847125.1 Pseudomonadota bacterium
CACCCGCCGCAATCGCCCAGCCGACACCACAGGACCTTGCCTTGTCCGGATCCTGGACGGCGCGCGGCCTCGGCGGCATACCTCACCAGCTCGCAGCGGTGCGCGTCGCACCCAGCACGGCGGCGGTTGCCGACGCCGCGCGCATCGACGCCCTGGACACGGCCGGCGCCTGGGTGCTGAAAAAGCTGATGCTGCGCCTGCTTGCCGACGGCGTGGACGTGAGCATTCGCGGCCTGCGCCCGGAGTTCGACAAGCTGCTGCAAGCCGTCGGACAGCAGGAAGCCGGTCGGACCGACGCGCCCCCCCCGGCCGCCGGCACTTCCGCATCAATGCTCGGAAGCGTGGGCTGGCGCGCCGCAGCCGCTTTCGAACAGGCCGTCGCGCTGCTCGGTTTCGTCGGCGAGACCGCGGTCGCGCTCGCCGGATGCCTCGCACACCCGGCGCGGTTCAGGTGGCGCCCCATTTTGTACAACCTGCGCAGCGCCGGGTTCGACGCATTGCCCATCGTCGGGCTGCTGTCCTTCCTGCTCGGGGTCGTGGTCGCCTACCAGGGCGCCGACCAGTTGCGGCAATACGGCGCCAATATTTTTGTCGCAGATCTGGTCGGCTTGTCGATGCTGCGCGAATTCGCCCCCTTGATCACCGCGATCATCATCGCCGGGCGCTCAGGCTCCGCCTACGCTGCGCAGATCGGCACCATGTCGGTGACCGAGGAAATCGACGCCATGCGCACCCTCGGCATCGCGCCGCTGGACCTGCTGGTACTGCCGAAGATATTCGCCCTGCTGATCGCGCTGCCGCTGCTGACCGTGTTCGCCGACGTGGCGGGCGTGTTCGGCGGCATGATCATGGCGCACGCGCAGCTCGGCGTCGGCTACGCCGATTTTCTCGACCGTTTCGTCAAGGCGGTGAGCGTCACGGCCTATCTGATCGGCATCTGCAAGGCGCCGGTGTTCGCCGCCATCATCGCCGTGGTCGGCTGCTTTCAGGGATTTCGCACCAAAGGCGGCGCCGACAGCGTCGGCCGCCAGACCACGCGCAGCGTCGTTCAATCCATTTTTCTGGTGATCGTCGCCGACGCCCTGTTTTCGGTCGCCTTCAGCGCACTGGACCTGTGACATGCACAGCGCGCAGCACGTTCACGCAGTCGACGCGGATCACGGGGCCATCGAGATCAGCCAGGTATCGACGCGCTTCGGCGAGCATGTGGTGCATGCCGGACTCGACCTCGCAGTGCGCCGGGCGGAAGTGTTTGCGATCGTCGGCGGCTCGGGTTCCGGCAAATCGACGCTGTTGCGCGAAATGATCCTGCTGCAGCGCCCGGACTCGGGCTCGATCCGGGTGCTCGGCGTCGATCTGCAGGGGCTCACGGACGACGACGCCATCGCGCTGCGCCAGCGCTGGGGCGTGATGTTCCAGCACGGCGGACTGTTCGGCGCGCTTACGGTGAAAGAGAACGTCGGCCTGCCGCTGCGCGAGCACACCGGCCTCGAGGACGGCCTGATCGATGAAATCGCGGCCTCCAAGCTCGCGCTGACCGGGCTTGCGCCGGAGGTGGGCGCGCAGTACCCCGCCGAACTCAGCGGCGGCATGATGAAACGCGCCTCGCTCGCCCGCGCGCTTGCGCTCGACCCGGAACTGCTGTTTCTCGACGAACCGACCGCCGGCCTCGACCCGGAGGCCGCAGGCGGCTTCGACGAACTGGTGCGCAGGCTGCGCGATCTGTTCGGCCTGACCATCGTCATGATTACCCACGACCTCGACCTGCTGTGGCAGGTCGCCGACCGCGTCGCGGTCCTCGCCGAAGGCAAGGTGCAGGCCATAGGCTCGATGTCCGAGCTTGCGCGCATGGACCACCCCGCCGTGCGCAAATTCTTTGAAGGTCCGCGCGGCAGGGCCGCACAGGAGCAGCGGGAGCGGCAGGCGGACGGCGACACCGCCGCAAACGAAGGGAGACAGCCATCGAAACCAAAGTGAACTATCCGCTGGTCGGCCTGTTCGTGCTGGTCCTCGGCGCGGCGCTGATCGCCGGCGCGCTCTGGCTCGCCTCGGGCGGCGCATCGCAGAAGAAATTCGATCTGTATCTTGCCGTCATGGAGGAGTCCGTGGCCGGCCTCAATCTGAACGCGCCGGTCAAGTACAACGGTGTCGACGTGGGCAAAGTACAGCACATCCGGCTCGACCCGGGCAACCCCAACCGGGTGAATCTGCTGTTCGCCATCGAACGCGGCACGCCGATCAAGCAGGACACCGTGGCGGTCCTGAAGACGCAGGGCCTGACCGGCATCGCCTATGTCGAGCTCAGCGGCGGCGCGCGCGATGCGCTGCCGCTGCTCGCAACCGCGAACAGCGGATATCCGCAGATCCCGACCAAACCCTCGCTCTCTGCGCGGCTGGAGAACGTGCTCACTTCGGTCCTCGCCAAGCTCGACAGCACCTCGAACAACATCAACGCCATTCTCAGCGACGATAACCGGGCGGCGTTCAAAAGCGCGCTCGCCGACGTCGCCGCCGTGGCGCGCACCATCTCCGCGCGCAAGGACACGCTGGACGCGGGCATGGCCAACGCCGCCCGCACTTTCGAGAACACAGCGCGCGGATCGGCGCAGATCGGCCCCGTGATCGATCGCATCGGACGCAGCGCCGACGCGATCGAGAAGATGGGGAACGAAGTGGCCAGCACCAGCGCTGGCGCCGGAAAGACGGTCAACGCGGTCGGCTCCGACGTAAAACGCTTCTCCGCGGAAACACTGCCTGCGCTGGAGCGCCTGCTCGGCGAACTGAGCGTTCTCACCACCTCGCTGCGCCGCCTGAGCGAGCAGACCGAGCGCGATCCGCGCGGCCTGCTTTTCGGGCACAAGGCGGTCCCGGAAGGGCCGGGAGAGCCAGGAGCGAAACCATGAACAAACCGATGTCGCACGCGCATTACCTGCGGAACCTTGGCGCCGTAGTTGCGCTCGCACTGGCCGGCGCATGCAGCACACTGCGCCCGGGAGCGCCTCCGACCCCAAGCTTCTATTCGCTCGATCGCGCGTCGGTCGCAGCGCCTGTCGCAGTTCTGGCGACGACCTCGCCTGCCGCACCGACACTGGTCATTGCGCCGCCCCACGCCTCCGCCGGCTTCGACAGCCAGCGCATCATCTATGTGCGGGAGACCCACAAGCTCGAGTATTTCGCGCACAGCGAATGGGTGGACACGCCCTCGCGCATGCTCGCGCCGCTGCTGGCCGCGGCGATCGAGAACAGCGGGGCATTTCGCGCAGTGGTGCTGACGCCCAGCGCGGCCGCCGGGGACCTGCGCCTGGATACGGAAATTGTCCGGCTGCAGCACGAATTTGTGACCCGGCCCAGCCAGGTCCGGTTCACGCTGCGCGCCTACCTGGTCGAGGACAAGACGCGCCGGGTGCTTGCCTGGCGCGAGTTCGACACCGCCGTTCCCGCCGCGAGTGAAGACCCTTATGGCGGCGTGGTGGCGGCCAACCGCGCGGTGCAGACAGTACTCGCAGACCTTGCGGCTTTCTGCGCCGAAGCGGCGCGCGGCACACGCGCGGACAAATGAGCAGCATGGCAGTCGATTCGGTTCACTTTTTCACTCTTTTTCGGAGACAGCGCAAATGAATCCCACAAAACTCATAGGCATCATCCTGATCGTGGCGGGCAGCCTGGGACTGGCCTACGGCGGCTTCAGCTATACCAAGGAAACCACCGGCATGAAGCTCGGCCCGATCGAACTCAAGGTCGAGGAGAAGCAAAACGTGAACGTCCCGGTGATCGTCAGCGGCGCGGCGATCGCGCTGGGCATATTCCTGCTGATTGCCGTCGGACGAAAATGAAGCGCGTGACGGACGCTCCGCCGGCTGGTGTAGCCGGGGGGCGCCCGGTGTCGGATCGAACCTCGATCTCGACAACTAGAGCAGCCGCCCCCACACCCGCGCCATCCATTCCTTGAAGCGCAATGCCAGCGGCCGGCGTTGCCAGCTCTCCAGCTCGATGGCCTGCGAAGCTGCGAGGTCGCTGGCGAACATGGCCTGCATTTTCTGGCCGAATTCGCGCCCGATGATCACTGCGTTGATCTCGTCGTTGTCCAGAAAGCTGCGCCAGTCGAGGTTGGTCGAGCCCACCGTGGACCAGACGCCGTCGATGTATGCGGTCTTGGAATGCAACAGCGCCCCCTGCCGCTCGTGGATCCTGACCCCAGCACGCAGCAGAGTGGAATAGTGCGCGCGTCCGGCCTGGAACACGACTTCGGAAACGGACTGGCTAGGCAGGAAAAGCATCACTTGCAACAAAATTGATACAAAACTACATAACGTATGACGCTGTTGCGATTTGTATTTGAAATAGAGGTGTGTCAGATA
>JAJZUK010000180.1 GCA_021847125.1 Pseudomonadota bacterium
GCAGCAAATCGACGAAGCGCTGATGTCGGGCGTGACTACCATGCTCGGCGGCGGCACCGGCCCCGCGACCGGCACCTACGCCACCACCTGCACCCCGGGACCCTGGCATATCCACAGCATGCTGCAGGCGGCCGAGGCCTTCCCCATGAACCTGGGCTTCCTCGGCAAGGGCAACGCGAGCCTGAAGCCGGCGCTGAAAGAGCAGGTCGTCGCCGGCGCGATCGGCCTCAAGCTGCACGAGGACTGGGGCACGACGCCGGCGGCGATCGACTGCTGCCTTGCGGTCGCCGACGAAATGGACGTGCAGGTCGCGATCCACACCGACACCCTGAACGAATCGGGTTTCGTCGAGGCTACGATTGCCGCGTTCAAGGGCCGCACCATCCACACTTATCACACCGAGGGCGCCGGCGGCGGCCATGCGCCGGACATCATCCGCGTTTGCGGCGAGGCCAACGTGCTGCCCTCCTCCACCAACCCGACGCGGCCCTACACCGTGAATACCATCGACGAGCATCTGGACATGCTGATGGTGTGCCACCACCTCGACGCCGCCATCGCCGAGGACGTGGCCTTCGCCGAGTCGCGCATCCGGCGCGAGACCATTGCGGCCGAGGACATCCTGCACGACCTGGGCGCGTTCAGCATGCTGTCCTCGGATTCGCAGGCCATGGGGCGCGTGGGCGAAGTGATCATCCGCACCTGGCAGACCGCGCACAAGATGAAAGTGCAGCGCGGCGCCCTGACCGAGGACGAGTCCGGCAACGACAATTTCCGCGTGAAACGCTATATCGCCAAGTACACCATCAACCCGGCGATCACGCACGGCATTGCGCATGCGGTCGGCTCGATCGAGCCGGGCAAGCTCGCCGACCTGGTGCTGTGGAAGCCGGCGTTCTTCGGCGTCAAGCCGACGCTGATCCTCAAAAGCGGCATGATCGCGGCCGCGGCCATGGGCGATGCGAATGCGTCTATCCCGACGCCGCAGCCGGTGCATTACCGCCCCATGTTCGGCGCCTTCGGCGGCGCGCTCGCGACCTCGGTGACCTTCGTGTCGCAGGCCGCGTTGAAGAATCCCAAGATCGCCTCGCTAGGACTAAAGAAAACGCTCGTCACCGTGCGCAATACGCGCAAGGTCGGCAAGCAGGACATGATCCATAACAGCTACATGCCGAAGATCGAAGTCGATCCGGAGACCTACCAGGTCAAGGCCGACGGCAAGCTGCTCATGTGCGAGCCGGCCAAGGTGCTGCCCATGGCGCAGCGCTATTTCCTGTTCTGAAAGTACGCCATGGCCACGCCAACAATTGTCATCCCGAGTGCAACGAGGGATCTGCTTTTTCTAAGTCAAGCCAGAAGCAGATTCCCCAGCCTACGGCTTCGGAATGACAGCTGGGCATTCAAACAATGTTGACCCTGACCGCTCGCTGCGCACCGGTTGAATCACCCTACGGCGAGTTGCTGCTGCCCTTCGATCTGCGCATCCGAAGCCGGCTGCGCACGCGCCTCGTCTCGGGCGAGGAAGTCGTGCTCAAGACCGAGCGCGGTGCGGTGCTGCGCGGCGGCGACTGCCTGATGAGCGAGGATGGGCGCGTGGTGCGCGTAGCGGCTGCGCCGGAGAACGTGATGCACATCGTCTGCGCCGACCGGTTCGAACTCACGCGCGCCGCCTACCACCTGGGCAACCGGCATGTGCCGGTGGAAATCGGCGACGGCTACCTGCGCATCGCCGCCGACCACGTGCTGCTCGACATGCTGCTCGGGCTGGGGGCGAAAGTGGAGGAAATGCTGGCGCCGTTCGAACCCGAATCTGGCGCCTACGGCGGCGGCCATGGGCACCAGGATGCGGGTAACGGCGCCAGAATCCACCAGTATGGCGACAGCGAACATGGCCACTGATCTCGCGCTGGCCCGGCTGTTGCAGCTGGCGAGTCCGGCGCTGCCGGTCGGCGCCTACAGCTATTCGCAGGGCCTGGAAGCCGCAGTGGACGCGGGCCTGGTGCGCGACGCGGCCAGCGCCGAGGCCTGGATCGGCGAGGTGCTCGCCTATGCCGTGGCGCGACTGGAAGCACCGGTGTGGTGGCGCCTGCATGCAGCCTGGTCGGCAGCGGACCTCGAGCGCGTAGCGCACTGGAACGAGCTGTTTTGCAGCACGCGCGAGAGCGCCGAACTGCGCGCCGAAACGCTGCAAATGGGTTATTCGCTGCAGCGGCTGCTGCTCGAACTCGAGGAATGCGACGAGCAATCACTGGCACAGCTGCGCAGCATCGCGGATATTAGCTTTCCTGCGGCTTTCGCTTTCGCGGTGGCGAAATGGGAAATCCCGGCGCGCAGCGCGCTGATCGCGTATCTGTGGGCCTGGCTGGAGAACCAGGTCATGGCCGCCCTGAAATCGGCGCCCCTGGGCCAGACCGACGGCCAGCGCCTGCTGCTTTCGCTGGCTGCGCTGCTGCCCGGGATCGCCGACGCGGCGTGCGCGCTGGCCGACGACGATTTATGCAATTACACGCCCGCTTTCGCGATACTGTGCAGCCAGCACGAGACCCAGTACAGCCGCCTGTTTCGATCCTAGAAAGAGTCCACGCCATGAGCAAAGCGCAAACAGTGAAAGCCCAATCACGGCAAACGAACCCGCTGCGCGTCGGCATCGGCGGCCCGGTAGGCTCGGGCAAGACCGCCCTCACGCTGGCGCTGTGCCGCGCGCTGCGCGACAAATACCAGCTCGGCGTGGTCACCAACGACATCTATACCGAGGAGGATGCGCAGTTCCTGGTGAAGAACGGCGCGCTCGCGCCCGAGCGCATCCTCGGCGTAGAGACCGGCGGCTGCCCGCACACCGCGATTCGCGAGGACGCCTCGATCAACCTCGAAGCGGTGGCGCGCCTGAACCACAGGTTTGACGACCTGGACATCGTGTTCATCGAGTCCGGCGGCGACAATCTCGCCGCCACCTTCAGCCCCGAACTCTCGGACCTGACGCTGTATGTGATCGATGTCGCCGCCGGCGACAAGATTCCGCGCAAAGGCGGGCCCGGCATCATCAAGTCAGACCTGCTCGTGATCAACAAGATCGACCTCGCGCCGATGGTGGGCGCATCGCTCGAAGTGATGCAGCGCGACGCCAAGAAGATGCGCGGCGAGCGCCCATTCGTGTTCAGCAACCTCAAGACCGGCCAGGGACTGGACAGCATCGTGCGCTTCATCGAACGCCAGGGCCTGATGCAGTGAGCCCGCAGGATTTGAGTCAGCTGCCCAACGACTGGCTCGCGCTGCTGGCCGTGGTGTACGCGCTGGGCCTGAAGCACGGCATGGACCCGGACCATCTGGCGACCATAGACGGCATCGCGCGCAGCAATGCAGCGCACAATTAGCAAATGTTTGCCTGACATGCTGGCCTCCATTTCGCGCTGAACAGACAATGGGCCGCCGCACGCGGCGGCGGCCCGGCCGGATTGCTACTTGCCTACTACGTCGCCTATCGCCTTATATTCCTTGCCGTCGAACTGAACCAGCTGCATCGCCTCGATCGGCGCGTAATCGGTGGCGCTGGTATTGATCTTGATCCCGGGCAGCAGCACTTCGGTGCGGAAATCCTTGAGGCTGGCCGCCTGCTTCATCACGTTCGCGCGCGTCAGGTTGTCGCCGCACTGCTTCAGCACCTGCACCAGCGTCTGCGCCACGCCGTAACCGACCACGTTGCTGCCGTCCTTGACGTTGCCTTCCGGGTAATACTTCGCCATGAACGCATACCAGTCTTTCATGCCCTTGTCGTCCTTCCACTTCGGATCCAGCGAATCCTTGAGATACTGGATCGAGATCACGCCGGTCGACTTATCCAGGCCTGCCGGGGTCAGCACCGAGCCGATCGACGCCGACACGTTGTTCAGGTACTGCACCGGCTTCCAGCCGATGTCGTAGGCCTTGCGGATCGCCTGTGCGGCGAACTTGGGCGTGGTGATGTTGAAGAACACATTGGCGCCGGAGGCCTGCAGCTGCACGATCTGCGAATCCACGGTCGGATCGCTGGTCTCGTAGGAGGCCTTGGCCACGATCATGCTCTTCGCCTTCGCGCCGAGCCCGTCTTCGAAGCCCTTCAGGTAGTCCTTGCCGTAATCGTCGTTCTGGTAGAGCACCGCGATTTTGGCGTTGGCGTGATTCTTGAGTATGTCCTCGGCGTAGACCCGTGCTTCCTGCTGGTAGTTCGGCTGCCAGCCCATGGTCCAGGGAAAGTCCTTCGGATCGTTCCACTTGCTCGCGCCGGTGGCGACGAACAGCTGCGGCACCTTCTTCGCGTTCATGTACTTGTGGATCGCCGAATTGGACGGCGTG
>JAJZUK010000181.1 GCA_021847125.1 Pseudomonadota bacterium
CCGCGGTGGAGGCGATGCTGGCGGCGCGCGTGCGCTCGCGTGCAGCGGCGGTGTGGCAGACGCTGGCAGCGAAAGAGCGCTTATGCGAGGAGCTGGACGCATGGCTGCTGCGGGACGGCGCTGCGGCCGTGCCCGAAACGGAAGCGGCGCGTGCTGCGGCACAGGAGCGCTGGGCGGCGTTGCCGGTCCTGCCGCCTGCCTGGGAGAAAAGAATGCTGGCGCGGCGCGATGCTGCGCTCGCGGCGCTCGCCGATGCGGCTGCCGCCGGCAGATACCGCGCGCGCATGGAGCAGGAGGCGCAAGCGCGCCGCCACGGCCTGCTCGAACTCGAATTGCTGCTGGGCCTGGATAGTCCGGCGGAATTTCAGCAGCAGCGGCTGGCGCTGCAGGTGAAGCAGCTGAAGGAGCGCTTCAGCAGCGCCGCGAGCGCCGGCGCGCTCAGCGCGGGCGAGCGCCTGCTTGCCTGGTGTGCGCAGGCGGGCGTGGCCGATGCGCTCGATCGGCAGCGCTGCGAACGCATACTCGCGAAGGCGGAGCAGGCGCGCTGATCTGCGCCTGCCGCGCGGCGCGCATCAGTTCCAGTAGCGCCGCATTTCCAGGTAGGTGAAGGATGCGGTCCAGCTGATCATGAGCAAGCCGGTGAGCGATTCTATGCCGGTTACCAGGCGCAGACTGCCCGAAGGAAAAATGTCGCCCAGGCCCAAAGTGGTATAGGTTTCCGAGGAGAAATAGACAAAACTCGAGAACACGTCCTTGAACTGGCCGCCGAAGCCGCCCAGGCCGAATTTGTCGCGCAACAGAAAGTAGGCGCCGGCGAACAGCATGATCTGGGACAGGTGACTGACGATCGCGCCGCCCAGCGCGGCCAGGACCTTGGCGCGGGTTTCGATGATCGCGGCGCGCGGCAGGACGAAGCTCAGCAATTTCAGGCATTCGTAGTGCAGCAGCGTGGAGCCGGCGCAGAGGAACAGGCTCAGGATGATGGCCGGCGTCAAGGCCTCCGCACCGCGCATCGCGACGCAAGCCGGCTATAGACCGAGGTAGCGCCTGGAGTCGGCCAGGAAATCGTCGATCACCCGGACTCTGGCGCTGTCCTGCATCTGCTCTTTCGGCGCAGCGGCGGTTTGGGCGCTGGATGCAGCCGCGCCGGCAAGTGTCGCGGCGAGCACGAACAGAGTCAATTTGAGCGCGTTCATATTATTTCTCCTGGTTGGCGCTGCGCGGCCGCCGCGCAGCCGAAGCGAGACGGCGCGGGCCCATCCGGAGGGGCGTGCCCTCCGGAGGCAACGGATTTTCGCGCCGGGGATGTTCAATTCAGCCCTGATCCTTGCCCAGATCGACCGGTATGAAAATCTTGCCGTCGTCGCGCTGTATCAGCAGGGCCAGGGTCTTGCCGGATTTCGCCACCAGCGCGCGCAGTTGCGCGACCGACTGCACCGGAGTGCCGTTGACGGCCAGGACCAGGTCTCCGGGCTGGATGCCGGCGCGCGCGGCGGGGCCGCTCGCCTGTTCGACCACCAGGCCTTTCTCCCCGACCTGCTGCCGCTCATCCGGATTCAGCGGCCGCACCGCAAGCCCTAGGCGGCCATGCCCCTCGCTCGAGCTATCGGCGGACGCCACTTTGTCGTCCTTCAGTTCGCCCACTTTCACTTCGATTTCCTTGGTCGCGCCGTTGCGCGAAATCTCGAGCGTCGCTTTGCTGCCCGGCTTCACGTCCGCAACCCGCTCGGGCAGCTCGGACGAGCTCGCCACGGCCTGCCCGTTGAACTTCAGGATCACATCGCCCGCTTTGATCCCGGCTTGGGCGGCGGGACCGCCGTCCTCGACCGAGGCGACCAGGGCGCCGGTTGGCCGCTTGAGACCGAAGGAATCGGCAAGCTGCTGGTTGACTTCCTGGATGGTCACGCCGAGCCGCCCGCGGCTGACCTTGCCGAATTGCTGCAGCTGGTCTTTGACCTTGACCGCCAGGTCGATGGGGACGGCGAACGACAGCCCCTGATAGCCGCCGCTACGGGTGTAGATCTGCGAATTGATGCCGATCACCTCGCCCTTCATGTTGAACAGCGGTCCGCCGGAATTGCCCGGATTGACGGCGACGTCAGTCTGAATGAACGGCACGTAGGTTCCGTCCGGGAGCGAACGCGACTTCGCGCTCACGATGCCCGCGGTCACCGAGTTCTCGAAGCCGAACGGGGAGCCGATCGCCAGCACCCATTCGCCCACTTTTTCGGTGAGGCTGCTGCCCAGCTTCACCGTCGGCAGGCCGGTCGCATTGATCTTGAGCACGGCGACGTCGCTCGGCTTGTCGCTGCCGATGACCTTGGCGCGGAACTCGCGCCGGTCGGTGAGCTTCACCGTGACCTCGGTCGCATCGTCGATGACATGCGCGTTGGTGAGTATGACGCCGTCCGGGCTCACGATGAAGCCCGATCCCAGAGCGTGTTCCGGTGCGGAATTGTGCGGCACCATGCCGGGAAACTGGCCGAAGAACTGGAAGAAAGGATTGTTCGGGTCGATCTTGCCGAACTGCTGCACCTGGGGCTCGGCCTTGGACTTTTGCGTCACGCTGATATTGACTACAGCCGGCCCGTTTTGCTGCACGATGCTGGTGAAATCGGGAAGCAGCGCGCCGGCCGCCGGTGCGTTGGCGTTAGTCGCGCTGGCGAGAGCCACAGGTGCCGCGGCGGCACTGGCTTCCCGCGGAAACCAGTGACCGGCGGAAAACGCGCCCGCGCCCACCGCCGCTATGACCGCTGTCGCGATCAGGCTACGAACTACAAGTCTGGGTTTCATGCTGCACTCCTAGCGTTGTATGCCGGGGAACATCCCCGTCGTGGACCACAGCTTGAGAGCGCCGACTTAAGGCAAACTTAAAACCGGCGCCGCCGCATGGAACTGCGGGCCAGGGCAGGACGCTAGCGCCGGTGAAACGGCGGTTGGCCGCGCCAGTATCGGATCATCAGCCAGGCGCCGGCCATCCCGCCCAGATGGGCGAAATGCGCGACGCCGGCCTCGGTCCCGGTGACGCCCAAATAGAGCTCGAGCATTCCGTACAGCGTCACGAACAGCCACGCCGGCATCGGGATCGGGGGAATCAGCAGCACGACGGTTCGGTGCGGGAAATACATGGCATAGGCGAGCAGCAGGCCGAAAATGCCGCCGGATGCGCCTACGGTCGGGTAGGGCTCGACCGAGGCGAAGCCCGCGACGAGCAACTGCGCCACGCCGGCGACGATGATGCTGAGCAGATACAGGTTGAGATAGCGTTTCGGTCCCCACAGCTGCTCCAGCTGGCCGCCGAACATATACACGGCAAACATATTGACGAACAGATGCCAGGTGCCCGCGTGCACGAAGCCGTAGGTGAGCAATTGCCAGGGCTGAAACGAGGTGAGGCTGTCCGAAAGCGGCGCCGATTGCATCGGCCAAAGCGCGAGCCGCAGCGTCAGGCCATCGCCCAGCAGCCGCTCGCCGGCGAATATCAGCACGTTGATGAAAATCAGGGCCCGGGTAATCGGAGGAACGGAATTGAGCATGTCTTGCCCGAATATTGCGACAGTCGGTTTGCCGGCTTTACCGGCAGCGGCCATTATGCCGCATCTTCCAGCGGCAGAGCGCGATCGGAGAGGGCGGCCGCCGCGCTGCCAAGCTCGATTTTGCGCCGGTGAAAACGGGTCAGGCTGGAGCGATGGCCGATGCTGACGATGCAGCATTGCGGCAGGCGTGCAATGAGCAGACTGTACAGCGCTGCCTCGCTATTTTCGTCCAGCGCCGAAGTCGCTTCGTCCATGAACAGCCAGTCGGGTTGCTGCAGCAGCGCGCGCGCGATCGCGACACGCTGCTGCTCGCCGCCGCTGAGTTGCTGCGCCCAGTGCTGTTCTTCGCCCAGACGCGGGGCGAGATGGCTCAAGCCGCAGGCGCCGAGCACGGCTTGCAGTTCGGCGTCGCTGCGGCTGCCCGCAGGTCCGGGATAGCATAGCTGTTCGCGCAGGCTGCCGATGCCGAGGTAAGGTTTTTGCGGCAGAAACAGCACCCGTGCCTGCGGCGGCGTCGCTACCGTGCCGCGGCCGTAGGGCCAGATGCCGGCGAGTGCGCGAAACAGCGTGCTCTTGCCCGACCCTGAGGGGCCGGTGAGGAGTACCCTTTCGCCGGGCGTGAATTCCATGCTGACTGCGGGCAGCAAGGCCGTCCCGTCGGGCAGGTCGACGTCGATATCCTGCGCGGCGAAGCGCGCGCTTTCCCCCGCCGTCAGCGACACGCCGCTGCCGCTGTTCGCCGCGGCGCGTGCCGCATCGATCGCGCGGCGA
>JAJZUK010000182.1 GCA_021847125.1 Pseudomonadota bacterium
ATTTACCGCATCCTCAGAAGCGGGGAGGTGCGGGTCAACAGCGGGCGCGTGGACGCGACCTACCGTCTACAGGAAAGCGACCGGGTACGCATCCCGCCCCTGCGCCTCGGCAGCAAGACCGCGGCGCCGAAGGCGCCGAAAATCGACTTGCCGCTGCTGTACGAGGACGAGGGGCTGATCGCCGCCAATAAACCCGCCGGACTGGCCGTGCATGGCGGCAGCGGCATCAGCCATGGCGTGATCGAGCAGTTGCGCGCCGCGCGCCCGCAGGCCAAATTCCTCGAACTGGTGCATCGCCTGGACCGCGATACCTCCGGGTTGCTGCTGCTGGCGAAGAAGCGCTCGGTGCTCACGGCGATGCATGAGCTGATACGCGCCGGACAGATGGACAAGCGCTACCTGGTGCTGGTGCAGGGCCAATGGCCGGCGGGGAAACAGGAGGTGAAGCTCAAGCTACAGCGCTATGTCACCGGCGCCGGCGAGCGCCGCGTGAGCGTGGACGACGCAGGGCGCGAGTCGCATACGGTGTTCGAGCTCAAGCGCGCCTGCGGCGACTATAGCCTGTTGCAGGCGCAGCTCAAGACCGGACGCACGCATCAGATCCGCGTGCATCTCGCGCATCTGGGCTTTCCCATTGTGGGCGACGACAAGTACGGCGATTTCGAATTGAACAAGCGCCTGGCCAAACAGGGCATGAAGCGCATGTTCCTGCATGCGTGGAAACTCGCGTTCGTGCATCCGGCAAACGGCGAGCGGCTGAAGCTGGAGGCGCCGCTGCCGCCGGAACTGGAGCAATTCATGCTCGCGCAGGAGCGCGCGCGTTAGCGCCAAATCCAAGGGCGCGAGGCTTGATTAGCGGGCGACTGGCCCCATTTGCAGGGCGGAACATGCAAAGAAGATTCGAACTGCTGGTTTTCGACTGGGACGGGACGCTGATGGACTCGGCCGCGGCCATTGTCGCCAGCATCCAGGCAAGCTGCCGCGACCTCGGACTGCCCGTGCCCGAGCGCGAGCGCGCCGCCCATGTGATCGGGCTCGGGCTCAAAGACGCCCTGACCTATGCCGTGCCTGAACTGCCGCTGGCAGACTACGGCAAGCTTGCGGAGCGCTACCGCTATCACTATCTGGCGCGCGATCCGGACATCGAACTGTTCCCGGGCATGCGCGACATGCTGGCGGAGCTCAAAGACCGGGGCCATCTGCTGGCGGTGGCCACGGGCAAAAGCCGCACCGGTCTCGATCGCGTGCTCGAAGCGACACAGCTCAGACAGTATTTCGATTCCACGCGCTGCGCCGACGAGACCCATTCGAAGCCGCATCCGGCCATGCTGCAGGAACTGATGCAGGAACTGCTGGTCGAGCCGGAGGCGACACTGATGATAGGCGATACGGCGCACGATCTGCAGATGGCGCTTAGCGCAGGTGTGCCGGCGCTGGCGGTGAGCTACGGTGCTCATCCGCGGGACAGTCTTAGCGAATTCAATCCGCTCGCGTGCATCGACCAGCCGCAGGATCTGGCGCCATGGCTGGAAAAAAACGCCTGAGCGAGCTCAGCGAACCGCTGAGCCAGACAGGCGCATCCCAGGACGAGACCAGCCAGGCCGGTGCAGGGGAGGGCGCACGCCCGATCTGCGTCAGCAGCGATCTCGCCGACGGCGGCGACGGCGTGCGCTTCGAGCTCGAGCACAAGGGGGAGACCCTCCCCGCCTTCGCCATCCGCCACGGCGGGCGCGCCTACGCCTACGTCAACCGCTGCGCCCACATCGCCATGGAGCTCGACTGGAATCCGGGGAAGTTTTTCGATACGGAAGGTGAGTATTTGATATGCTCCACGCACGGCGCGCTGTATGCGCCTGACAGCGGCGCCTGCCGCGGCGGACCTTGCCGCGGCGCGGGGCTGATCCGTCTGCAGGTGTTCGAAAGCGACGGCCGAGTCTATATAAGGAAAGATTGAAACGATGGCGCAAGACGACAAGGACTGGGAGCGCGAGACGCTGGAGAAGCTGGCGTTCTCTGCGCTGAAGGAGCAGACCAAGGCGCGCCGCTGGGGCATATTCTTCAAGTTGCTGACGTTCGCCTATCTCACCTTTCTCCTGGTCATGCTGTTCCAGTGGCGCGGCGATGGCGACATCATGGCCGAGGGCAAGCACACCGCACTGGTCGAACTCGATGGCGTGATCGATGCCAAGAGCGATGCCAGCGCCGAAAAAATCACCAGCGCTTTGCAAAGCGCGTTCAAGGACAAGAACACCCAGGGCGTGATCCTGCGCATCAATTCCCCCGGGGGCAGCCCGGTGCAATCGGGCATCATCAACGACGAGGTGCGGCGGCTGCGCGGCGTCTATCCCAATACGCCGCTGTATGTGGTGGTGGAGGACATCTGCGCCTCCGGCGGCTATTTCGTCGCGGCCTCGGCCGACAAGATCTATGTCAACAAGGCAAGTCTGGTCGGCTCCATCGGCGTGCTCATGGACGGATTCGGCTTTACCGGCGGCATGGAAAAGCTGGGCGTGGAGCGGCGCCTGCTCACCGCCGGCGAAAACAAAGGCTTCATGGATCCGTTTTCTCCGGTCGATTCGAAGCAGAAGGAGTATGCGTTGAGCATGCTCAACGACATCCACCAGCAATTTATCGCGGTGGTGAAACAGGGGCGCGGCAAGCGCCTCAAGGACGATCCCGAGCTGTTCAGCGGCCTGGTCTGGACCGGGCGCAAGGCTGTGGAACTCGGACTCGCCGACGGCTACGGCAGCGTCGAATCGGTGGCGCGCGACGTGATCAAGGCCGAGAACATCGTCGACTATACGGAGAAGTCCAATCCGGTCGAGCGCATCGCCAAGCGCTTCGGCGCCGCTGCGGCGAAGAGCTTCGCCGATTTCACGCTGCGCGAGAGCATCCGGCTGCGCTAGGGCAGGCTGCTGTTTGCAGCGTCTCTCGTCGTGCTACTGATGCATGTCACAAGCGAATTTGCGCGCTGCGCGCGCCAACCGCGATTTCCGTACGGATAAGAAACGCATCCGCACGGAAATCGCGGTTATGGTTAACACCCAGGACGGCTCGGGGGTTTTATACGAGATCGTTGATTGCACGCGGATGGTCCTTCATCCGTGTGCAATCAACGATCCGCACGGACGGTGTTTCGTCCGCGCAAAGTTTCTAGGCAGCCAGTACTAAGAACAAGGTCGGCCTGCGCTCGAGCTGCGGCGGGGTTTTCTTCCACTGTGCGACCGTCATGGTGCGGATATCCTCAGTCGCCAGGCTGACATCCGTCGCGATGCACAGCAGCGTGTCCGCCGCGCAAATTTCGAGAATGCTTTGCACCAGCCGGCCGTTGCGGTAAGGCGTCTCGATGAAAATCTGCGTCTGCTTCAGCCGCCGCGACTGCTGCTCCAATTCGCGCAAGGCCTTTAGCCGTTCGGCATCGGCGACGGGAAGATAGCCGTGAAACGCGAATCGCTGTCCCTCCAGTCCGGAGGCCATGAGCGCAAGCAGGATGGAGGAGGGGCCGACCAGCGGCACCACGCGCATGCGCTGGCGCTGGGCATACAACACGAGTTTGGCGCCGGGGTCGGCGATCCCGGGGCAGCCCGCTTCGGACATCACGCCGAGGTCGTGCCCGGCGCGCAGCGGCGCCGCGAGGCCGGCAATGGCTGCGTCCGCGGTATGCTCGTCCAGCGTGGCAATGTGCAATTGCTGCAGCGGCTTGGCCATGCCGACCTGCTTCAGATAGGCGCGCGCCGTTTTGGGATTTTCAGCGACGAAATATTCGAGCGTGCGCACGCGCTGCTGCACGTCCTGCGGAATCACCGCCGCCAGCGCGCTCTCGCCCAGCGTGGTCGGAATCAGATACAGCGTGCCGGCCGCCATGATCGAGGCGCCGTCTAGAGGACGTCCACGCCTTGTGCGGCGAGCATTTCGGTGAGCGCGATCAGCGGCAGCCCGATCAGGGCGTTCGGATCGTCGCCGCGCATTTCCGCGATCAGCGCGATGCCCAGGCCCTCGCAGCGGGCGCTGCCGGCGCAGTCGTAAGGCTGCTCGCGCTGCAAATAGCGCTCGATCTGCACGTCGCTGTAATTGCGAAAGCGCACGCTGAAGGGCACCACGCGCGTCTGCGCGCGTGCGCTGGCGGCGGCGTACAGGCACAGTGCGGTGTGGAACACCACCTCCTTGCCGCGCATCGCCTTGAGCTGGCGCAGCGCATTGGCGTGATTCCCGGGCTTGCCCAACTGCATGCCCTCGAGCACCGCGACCTGGTCCGAGCCGATGATAATTCCTTGGGGAAAACGCACC
>JAJZUK010000183.1 GCA_021847125.1 Pseudomonadota bacterium
TGCCGCACGGCAAGGGCGTGCTGCTGTCGCTGGCGAAGATGAAGCGCATTCTTGCGCTCGACCCGGTCGCGCGCACGGCGCGGGTGCAGCCCGGGGTGCGCAACTCCGCCATTTCCGAGGCGGCCGCGCCTTACGGCCTGTATTACGCCCCCGACCCCTCCTCGCAGATCGCCTGCACCATAGGCGGCAACGTGGCCGAGAACTCCGGCGGGGTGCATTGCCTCAAGTACGGCCTCACCGTGCACAACGTGCTGCGCGTGCGCGCCTGCACCATCGAGGGCGAGGTGGTGGAGTTCGGCAATGAAGCGCTCGATGCGCCGGGCCTGGATCTGCTGGCGCTGGTCATGGGCTCCGAGGGCATGCTTGCCGTGGCCACCGAAATAACCGTCAAGCTGGTCCCGAAGCCGGAAACGGCGCGGGTGATTCTCGCCGCCTTCGACAACGTGGAGCAAGCGGGCAACGCGGCGGCCGACGTGATCGCCGCGGGCATCATCCCGGCCGGGCTGGAAATGATGGACCAGCCGGCCACGCGCGCGGTGGAGGAGTACGTGCACGCCGGCTACGACCTCAACGCGGCGGCGCTGCTGTTGTGCGAATCCGACGGCACCGCGGAGGAAGTCGAAGAAGAAATCGCGCGCATGACCGCAGTGCTGAAGCAATCCGGCGCCTATGATTTCCGCATTTCGCAGAACGAAGCCGAGCGCCTGAAATTCTGGTCCGGGCGCAAGGCGGCGTTCCCGGCGGTGGGGCGCATTTCGCCGGATTACTATTGCATGGACGGCACCATCCCGAGAAAGCGCCTGGGCGAAGTGCTGCGTTTCATCGCCGCCATGGAGACCAAGTACGGCCTGCGCTGCCCCAATGTGTTCCACGCCGGGGACGGCAACCTGCATCCGCTGATTCTTTACGACGCCAACCAGCCGGACGAGTTGCGCCGCACCGAGGCGTTCGCCGGCGAAGTGCTGGAGAAATGCATAGAAGTCGGCGGCACGATCACCGGCGAGCACGGCGTGGGCGTGGAAAAAATCAACCAGATGTGCGTGCAATTCCGGCCCAAGGAACTGGCGCTGTTCCGCGCGGTGAAGCTCGCTTTCGACGAGCACGGGCTGCTCAATCCGGACAAGAACATACCGACGCTGCGCCGCTGCGCCGAATTCGGGCGCATGCACGTACGGGGCGGGCAGTTGCCCCACCCCGAACTGCCGCGTTTCTGACATGCAAGACCTGATCGAGCAATACGCGGGCCGGATCCGCAGCGCTGCGGCCGAGAAAAGACCGCTGCGGCTGCGCGGCGGCGGCAGCAAGGACTTTTACGGCCAGGCCCTGGAGGGCGAGGTGCTGGATACGCGCGCCTACGCCGGCATCGTCGCCTACGAGCCGACCGAACTGGTGATCACGGTTCGCGCCGGCACGCCGCTCGCGGAACTGGAGGCGGCGCTCGCCGCGCAGGGCCAGCAACTCGCCTTCGAGCCGCCGCACTTCGGGCCCGGTGCGACCGTGGGCGGGATGGTCGCCGCCGGGCTTTCCGGGCCGCGGCGGCAGTGCGCGGGGGCGGTGCGCGATTTCCTGCTCGGCGTGCGCCTGCTCGACGGGCGCGGCGACGACCTCAGCTTCGGCGGGCAGGTGATGAAGAACGTCGCCGGCTACGACCTCGCGCGCGTGATCGCGGGCTCGCTCGGCACGCTGGGTCTGATGCTGGAAGTCTCGCTCAAAGTGCCGCCGCTGCCGTTTGCCGAGGCGACGACCAGACTGGAACTGCCGCAGGACAAGGCGATCGCGCTGCTCAACCATTGGGGCGGAAAGCCGCTGCCGATCAGCGCCTGCGCCTGGGCCGAAGGCGAACTCAGCCTGCGGCTGTCAGGCGCGGCAAGCGCGGTCAGGGCGGCGCGCGAGACCATAGGCGGCGAAACGATGGAAGCCGCGCAGGCCGGGCGCTTCTGGCTGGCGATACGCGAACAGACAAGTCCTTTCTTCGGCAGCGATAGACCTCTGTGGCGGCTGTCCCTGCCCTCGGTCACGCCGCCGCTCGCCCTGCCGGGTGAGCAGCTCATCGAGTGGGGCGGCGCGCTCAGGTGGCTGTCGAGCAAGGCCGACGCACGCACCATCCGCGAGGCGGCGGCGCGCTCGGGCGGTCACGCCACCCTGTTTCGCGCCACCGACAAGAGCGCGGGCGTGTTCACGCCGCTACAGCCAGCCCTGGTGAAAATCCACCGCAATCTGAAGCAGGCCTTCGACCCGGCGGGAATATTCAACCCCGGGCGGATGTACCCGGACCTATGAACGCCCGCTTGCCGCAGCCGATGTCGCGCCATGCAAACTAGCCTGGCCGATTTCATCAAGGACACCGCCGCTGGCCGGGAGGCCGACGCCATCCTGCGCAAATGCGTGCATTGCGGCTTCTGCACCGCGACCTGCCCGACCTATCAACTGCTGGGCGACGAGCTCGACGGGCCGCGCGGGCGCATCTACCTGATCAAAGGCATGCTCGAAGGCGACGCAGTCACCGCGCGCACGCAGTTGCACCTGGACCGCTGCCTCACCTGCCGCGCCTGCGAAACCACCTGCCCGTCCGGCGTGCAGTACGGGCGCCTGGTCGATATCGGCCGCAAGCTCGCCGAGGAGCGCGTGCCACGGCCCATGGCGCAGCGGCTGCCGCGCGCGATATTGCGCGCCGTGCTGCCGCGGCGCGCCCTGTTTGGCGCGCTGCTCAGGCTGGGCCGCTGGTTGCGGCCGGCGCTGCCGTTCGCGCTGCAGGACAAGGTCCCCGCGGCGGTGCCTGCGGCGGGCGCCTGGCCGGGTGCGCGGCATGCGCGCCGCATGCTGGTGCTCGCGGGCTGCGTGCAGCCGGCGCTGTCGCCGGACATCAACGCCGCGAGTGCACGCGTGCTCGACAAGCTCGGCATTTCGCTGATCGAGGCGCCTGGTGCCGGCTGCTGCGGCGCAGTGCGCTTTCACCTGAATGCGCAGGAAGACGGCCTCAATGACATGCGCGCGCTGATCGACGCCTGGTGGCCTTTTGTTGAAAGCGGAGTGGAGGCGATCGTCATGACCTCCAGCGGTTGCGGCGCCACGGT
This sequence comes from Pseudomonadota bacterium, assembly GCA_021847125.1. Next base: position 3,075 of record JAJZUK010000183.1, read on the forward strand.
GAAAGAGTACGGCCATCTGCTTGCACACGATCCCGCCTACGCGGCGAAGGCGCAGCGCATCAGCACGCTGACCCGCGACATCAGCGAGGTGATCGCCGCCGAGTCGGAGCGGATGCAGCCGATGCTTGCGGCCGCGAAGGCGAACATCCGGGCGCCGAAGCTTGCGCTGCAACTGCCCTGTTCGCTGCAACACGGGCAGCAGATCAAGGGCGTGATCGAACGCATACTGCTCGCCGCCGGATTCGAGTTGACGCCGGTGGAGGACAGTCACCTGTGCTGCGGTTCTGCCGGGACCTACTCGATCCTGCAGCCGGAGTTGGCCGCCAAATTGAAAACGAACAAGCTGGCCGCCCTGCACGCCGGCTCACCGCAGGCCATCGTCGGCGCCAACCTGGGCTGCATGAGCCATCTGCAAAGCGGAACCGCGCTGCCGCTGGAGCATTGGATCGTGGCGCTGGAGCGGCGTTTGGCTGCTTGAATTGCTTGCTTGCAGCGTGCCAGTAAAAAAGGCCGCCCCCCCTGGGGCGACTGCCTAACTCGCTGGAAAGCCGCGTCCTTATTGACTCTTGGACCGTTTCGTCTCCTGGATCTGCATCGCAGCAGCTGCCGTTCGGATATCGCTCCTTGCGATCCTGACACGCAGTGCTATTCCCTTTTGTGTCTTTCGACCTAATCCGTCGCAGCGGTCGTCCTCGCGTGCGCGAGGTGGTATCTTCTATATACGCCGTCTTAAATGCTGTCGCATACAATGTAAGGTCTTGCGCGCTACGCTGCGAAGCAAGTCCTCTTGGGGGACGCGCGCCAACCGTTATTTTGGTACGGATATGAAACGCATCCGTACCAAAATAACGGTTACGGATAAAAGCAACAACGCCCCGGGATTGGTTCTATACAAGATCGTCGATAGTGTACGGATGCGCTTTTCATCCGTACACTATCGACGATCCGCGCGGACGGCTTCTCGTCCGCGCAACCTGCGCAACTCTGCAACAAACAAGGTGGCGTTACTTAAGTCGCCACGTCTAATAAGTAGGCACCTTTCGTTGGACTGATGCGTTTCTTGCGTAAGTACCTGACACTCTAAGCATTCGGCGACGCCACCTGCGGCGTGGAGCGCCTCCTCGGAGAAGTCCGTCTTTCCTTGATTTACGGGTGATTCCGTCTGTGTTGTCGGGTGCGGGCTACCGATACCGGGAAGCGGAGAAGG
>JAJZUK010000184.1 GCA_021847125.1 Pseudomonadota bacterium
TCGACCACGATAGGCTACTAGAACCGGCAAAGCCTACGCCGCAACCTGGTGCTGCCAAGACAGAGGAGATTGTGGCTGCGGCCGCTGCTACGCAGCTTAACTTTCGCTGCGCTCAAGTTAGCCTACGCCGCAACCTGGTGCTGCCAAGACAGAGGAGATTGTGGCTTCGGCCGCTGCTACGCAGCTTAACTTTCGCTGCGCTCAAGTTAGCCTACGCCGCAATCTAGTCCTGCTAAAGCAGGACTAGATTGTCCCGGTGGATCAGCTCGGGCTCATCCGCATAGCCCAGGACCGCCACGATTTCGCTGCTGGGCCTGCCCGCTATGCGGCGGGCGTCATTGGCGCCGTAGTTCACCAACCCGCGCGCGAGTTCCTTGCCTTCGGGCGAAAGGCAGGCGACCACCGCGCCGCGCTCGAACGTGCCCTCGACGCCTTTCACCCCTATCGGCAGCAGGCTCTTGCCCTCCTGCGTGAGCGCACGCATGGCTCCGGCGTCCAGCATCAGTCTGCCGTTGACCTGCAGGTGGTCTGCCAGCCATTGCTTGCGCGCGGCGATCGGCATGGTTTCGGCGACGAGTTGCGTGCCGATTTCCTCGCCCTGCGCCAGGCGCAGCAGCACCTCCGGCTCGCGCCCCGACGCGATTACGGTGTGCGCGCCCGAGCGCGCGGCGCGCTTGGCGGCCAGTACCTTGGTCAGCATGCCGCCTTTGGCGATGTGGCTGCCGGGTTTGCCGCACATGCGCTCCAATTCAGGCGCGCCCGCCTTGGCCCGGCGCACGAGTTCCGCCGACGCGTCCTCGCGCGGATCGCGCGTGTACAAACCGGCTTGGTCGGTGAGTATGATCAGGCAGTCGGCCTCGATCAGGTTGGTGACCAGCGCACCCAACGTGTCGTTGTCGCCGAACTTGATTTCGTCCGTGACCACGGTGTCGTTCTCGTTGATGATGGGTATCACGCCCAGCGCGAGCAGGGTGCGCAGGGTCGAGCGCGCGTTCAGATAGCGCTGGCGGTCCGCGAGGTCGGCGTGGGTCAGCAATACCTGCGCGGTATGCAGTCCGTGATCGCGAAACGAGCTCTCGTACACCTGCACCAGCCCCATTTGGCCCACCGCCGCCGCGGCCTGCAATTCGTGCATCGCCTGAGGGCGCCGGGTCCATCCCAGGCGCTGCATGCCCTCGGCGATGGCGCCGCTGGATACCAGCACAACCTCTTTGTCGCGTGCGCGCAGCTGCGCGATCTGCGCCGCCCAGCGCGCGATCGCCGCGCGATCCAGCCCCTGCCCCTGATTCGTGACCAGCGTGCTGCCGACCTTGACCACCAGGCGATGCGCCGATTGGAGCAACGCGCTCATGTCAGGCCGCCTGTTTCTCGGTCAGATGGTCCATGATGGCAAAGCACAGCTCGCGGCAGCCCTCGCCGGTGAGCGCCGAGATGGCGAACCACTTGCCCTTCCAGCGATAAGCCTTGAGGAAACGCTGCAGCGCCTGATCGCGTTCGTCCGCCTGCAGCATGTCGGTCTTGTTCAGTACCAGCCAGCGCGGCTTGTCGTAAAGCGCCTGGTCGTATTTCTTGAGTTCGTTGACGATTGCGCGCGCGTCTTTGACCGGATCCGCGCCTTCATCCATGGGCGCGATGTCGACCAGATGCAGCAGCAGTCGCGTGCGCGCGAGGTGGCGCAGAAACTGGTGTCCCAGGCCGGCGCCTTCGGCTGCGCCCTCGATCAGGCCGGGAATGTCGGCGACGACGAAGCTTTTGTCCTCGACCACGCGTACGACGCCCAGGTTGGGGTGCAGCGTGGTAAACGGGTAGTCCGCGACCTTGGGCCGGGCGGCGGAGACCGACCGAATGAACGTCGATTTGCCGGCGTTGGGCATGCCGAGCAGACCGACATCGGCGAGCAGCTTCAATTCCAGGCGCAATTCGCGCGATTCGCCGGCCTCGCCCAGGGTGCACTGGCGCGGCGCGCGGTTGGTGCTGGTCTTGTAATGCAGATTGCCCAGGCCGCCTTTGCCGCCGCGTGCGATCAGCGCCATTTGCTCGTGCGCGGTCAAATCCGCAATCAGTTCGCCGGTCTGGGCGTCGGTGATGACCGTGCCCACGGGTACGCGCAGCACGATGTCCTCTGCGCCCTTGCCGTACTGGTCGGCGCCGCGCCCGTTCTCGCCGCCTTTGGCGCGATGGATGCGGGCATAGCGGTAATCGATGAGCGTATTGATGTTGCGGTTGGCCACCGCATAGATGCTGCCGCCCCGACCGCCATCGCCGCCGTCCGGCCCGCCGCGCGGAACGAATTTCTCACGCCGGAAATGGGCGACGCCATCCCCGCCTTTGCCGGCGTGCACTTCGATTTTGGCTTCGTCGATGAATTTCATGGTCGGATCAGCTTCATACCGGTGCGACAAATAAAAAAGCCCTACCGCGTGGATAGGGCTTTTCTAGGAGCCTGCCGGAGTTCAGGCCGGCACCACGCTTACCGTCTTCTTGCTCATCGGGCCTTTGACCCCGAACAATACTTTGCCAGAAACCTTGGCATACAGGGTGTGGTCCTTGCCCATGCCCACGTTTTCGCCCGCGTGCATCTGGGTGCCGCGTTGGCGCACGATGATGCTGCCGGCTGAAACCAGCTGGTCGCCGTAGCGCTTCACGCCCAGGCGCTTGGACTGCGAATCGCGGCCGTTTCTGGAGCTGCCGCCTGCCTTTTTATGTGCCATATCTTGCCTTTCCGATTAAGCCGCTGACGTTATCCCGATATTCCGGTGATCTGGATTTCGGTGAAATTCTGGCGATGCCCCTGATGCTTCTGGTAGTGCTTGCGCCGGCGCAGCTTGAATATGCGCACCTTGTCGTGCCGGCCTTGCGCCAGGACTTTCGCCTGCACCGTAGCGCCGGCCAGGAGCGGTTTGCCCATCTTGAGGTTGTCACCGTCGGCGACCAACAGCACCTGGTCGAGTACGATTTCAGCCCCGATGTCTGCCGGTATCTGTTCTATTTTCAATTTTTCGCCGGCGGCGACGCGATACTGCTTGCCGCCGGTTTTTATGACCGCGTACATGTTGAGACTCCAAATAGACGAAACTGCATTAAAACCAAGGAACCCGAGATGATACAGCAATTTAGCTTTAGCCGTCAAAAGCTTTGTGCTATGATTTCGACCCTGCCAAGTCCGTATTGCGGCGCCGCATTCCGCCTTTTCCACTTTGCCTATCCAACCCATTCAATCCCTGATCGACGCGGACATGCGCGCGGTGGACGCGAAGATCCGGCGCCGGCTCGATTCCGACGTGGTGTTGATCCGCCAGGTGGCGGAGTACATCATCGCCAGCGGTGGCAAGCGCCTGCGGCCCGCAATGCTGCTGCTGGCGGCGGGCGCGACCGGCTATACAGGCGGCGAGCATCACCATGAACTGGCCGCCGTGGTCGAATTCATCCACACGGCGACGCTGCTGCACGACGATGTGGTCGACGAATCCGGCCTGCGCCGCGGGCGCAAGACGGCCAACGCGGCTTTTGGCAACGCCGCCAGCGTGCTGGTGGGGGATTTCCTGTACTCGCGCGCGTTCCAGATGATGCTCAGGGTGGACGACATGCGCGTGATGGCGGTGCTCGCTGAGGCCACCAACACCATCGCCGAAGGCGAGGTGCTGCAACTGCTGAACGTGCACAACGCCGATACCGACGAACTGCGCTATCTGGAGGTGGTGCGGCGCAAGACCGCCAAGCTGTTCGAGGCCGCCACGCGCCTGGGCGCCATTCTCGGCCGCGCTGCGCCGGACATCGAAGAAGGCCTGGCGCAGTATGGCGTGCACGTGGGCACGGCGTTCCAGCTGATCGATGACGTGCTCGATTATTCCGGCGATCTGCACGAGACCGGCAAGAATCTGGGCGACGATCTCAACGAAGGCAAGCCGACGCTGCCCCTGATTTACGCCATGCGCAAGGGTACGCCCGCGCAGGCGCAAACCGTGCGGCACGCGATCGAGCAGGGCGGGCGGGATGATTTCGCCGCGGTGCTCGAGGCGATTACCAAAACCGGGGCGCTGGACTATGCGCGCGAGCAGGCCAGACAGGAAGCCGCGGCAGCCTGTTCCGCCATCGGGTGCCTGCCGAATTCAAAATACCGCGACAGTTTGCTACAATTGGCGGACTTCGCGGTCAATCGCAATTACTGACCGCGTTCGTTTTTGGGGGTTCGCCCCCGCCCAAGACACCTCGGGGTGTAGCTCAGCCTGGTAGAGTACTGCGTTCGGGACGCAGGAGTCGGAG
>JAJZUK010000185.1 GCA_021847125.1 Pseudomonadota bacterium
CGCCAGCGGCAAGAGCGCCGCGCTCGAAGCGCTCGCGCCCGAAGACCTGCAAGCGGTTTCGGTGCTGATCTGCAGCGCCAGGCCGGAGCGCGCGGCCGCGGCCGCAGCGATGTATCGGCGCCTGCTCGCGCAGGTACCGCATGAGATCGTCGTCATCGGCGACGCGCGTTCGCTCGCCGAGGGCTACAACCGCGCGCTCGCCCAGGCGCGCCACGACCTCGTGCTGCTCGCGCACGACGACGTCGAGATCCTCAGCCCGGATTTCGCCGCGCGCCTGCTCGGCGCAGTGCGGCGCCACGACCTCGTCGGCGTCGCCGGAACGCGCAAGCTGGTCGGCGGCGCCTGGCATTTCGCCGGCTACCCGCACCTGGCGGGTCAGGTGGGCATGCCCGCCGCCTCAGGCGGCTATGTGGTGAACCTGTATGACGTCACGGAACGCGAGACCAAGGGCTTGCAGGCGCTCGACGGCCTGCTGCTCGCAACGCGCCGCGACACCGCGCTGCGCCTGGGTTTTGACGCAGTCACGTTCGACGGCTGGCACCTGTACGACCTCGACTTCAGCCTGCGCGCGGCCGCGGCGGGCCTGGACTGCGCGAGCTGCAACGACATTCTCGTCGTGCACGGCTCGCAGGGCAGCTACGACGAACGCTGGCTCGAATATTCGCAGCGCTTCCTCGCCAAGCACCAGGCGCGCCTGGGGCCGCAGCAAAGCGTGTTTTTCAAGCCGGAACTGGTGGCCCTGCCCGTACGCTCGGCCGAGGAATGGCGGCTGCTGACGCAGCACCTGATCGCCGACGGCGGCTGATGCCGCGCGCGCAGCGGCGAGCGCTCAGACGTTGAAGCGAAAGTGCATGACGTCGCCGTCGCGCACGATGTACTCCTTCCCTTCCAGACGCATCTTGCCGGCCTCCTTCGCACCCTGCTCGCCTTTGCAGGCGATGAAATCGGCGTAGGAGATCACCTCGGCGCGGATGAAGCCGTGCTCGAAATCGGTGTGGATCACGCCGGCGGCCTGCGGCGCGGTCGCGCCTACCGGCACGGTCCAGGCGCGCACTTCCTTCGGTCCGACGGTGAAATAAGTCTGCAGGCCGAGCAGCGCATAGCCGGCGCGGATCAGGCGGTCGAGCCCCGGCTCGTCCAGGCCCATGTCGGCGAGGAACATCTGCTTTTCGGCATCGTCCAGGTCGGCCATCTGCGCCTCGATCGCGGCGCAGATCGCCACCACCGGTGCGCCCTCCGCCTTGGCGTATTCCTGCACGCGCGCGAGCAGCGGATTGCCGCTGAAGCCGTTTTCATCGACGTTGGCGACATACATCGCGGGCTTCGCCGTCATCAGGCACAGCGGCTGCAGCACCTGCTGCTCCTCGCGCGACAGCGCGAGGCTGCGCGCGGGCTTGGCCTGATTCAACACCGGCAGCACTTTTTCCAGCACCGCCATGATGCGCTGCGCTTCCTTGTCGCCCGAGCGCGCGACCTTGACGTAACGCGCCATGGTTTTTTCCACGGTCGCCAGATCCGCGAGCGCGAGTTCGGTGTTGATGGTCTCGATGTCGCCCAGCGGATCGATCTTGCCGGCGACGTGCACCACGTTGTCGTCGACGAAGCAGCGCACCACGTGGGCGATCGCGTCGGTTTCGCGGATATTGGCGAGGAACTTGTTGCCCAGGCCCTCGCCCTTGGAGGCGCCGGCGACCAGGCCGGCGATGTCGACGAACTCCACCACCGCGGGTATCGTTTTCTGCGGCTTGGCGATGGCCACCAGCTGCGCCATGCGCGCATCGGGCACTTCGACGATGCCGACGTTGGGCTCGATGGTGCAGAAAGGGTAGTTCTCCGCCGCGATCGAGGCCTTGGTGAGCGCGTTGAACAAAGTTGACTTGCCTACGTTCGGCAGGCCGACGATACCGCATTTCAGGGACATGTAAAAACCCTAATCAGAATTGGGGGATATACAAGGGGGCGTTGCCCCCTTGTTCAACTTTGTGATTTGCCTACGTTGGGCAGGCCGACGATACCGCATTTGAGAGACATAGGTGAGCCCTTAGACCAGTTGGGTGACAGGCAGGGGGCCGCAGCCCCCTGTTGATTTCAAGCTTCCGGTCCGGCCGGTGCCTGAGGCTTGGGTTTGGTGTGCAGCTTGTGCATGGCCGCCGCCATGTTGTCGGCCAGTATCAGGTCGAACACGCCGACGCCGCGCTCGATCACCGCATCGATCAAAGCCTGTTCTTCCTTGCGCGGCGGATGCAGCACGAAATCGGCGACCTCCTGTTCGCTTGCGGCGGCGTCGCGCGGATGGCCGATGCCGATGCGCAGGCGCCAGAAATCCGGCGCGCCCAGCTTGGCGATGATGTCGCGCAAGCCGTTGTGACCCGCGTGGCCGCCGCCTTGCTTGATTTTCACGCCTCCGGGCGGCAGATCCAGTTCGTCGTGCGCCACCAGGATTTCTTCGGCTGCAATCTTGTGGAATTGCGCCAGCGCCGCGACCGCCGAGCCCGATTCGTTCATCCAGGTCTGCGGCTGCAGCAGCCACGCCGGCCCGTTCGCCGTGTCCAGCTTCGCCAGCAGCGCGTGAAACTTGGGTTCCTTTCTCAGCGTCAGCCGGTGCTGCGCGGCCAGCCGCTCCAACAGCCAGAAGCCGGCGTTGTGGCGCGTGCTCTCGTACTTCTTGCCCGGGTTGCCCAGGCCGACGATAAGTTTGATCGGCATGTTGACGCGGCCCTAAAAAAATAGGCAGAGGCCCAAGCCTCTGCCCGTTCTCGAAAAAAGCAGTCGGATTACTTCTTCTCCGACTTCTTCTCGCCCTTCTCGGGAGCCTTTTCCGCAGCCGCGGGTTCGGCGGACTGCTTGCTGGTGGGAACTTCGGACGCGGCCACGGCGGCTTCGGCCGCGGCAGCATCGGCTGCCTCGTCCGCCACCATCGCGCGCGGGATTTGCACCAGGGCCACCGCCGGGTTCTCGCCGCCGTGCAGGATGGCTTCCACGCCTTTGGGTAGCTGCAGGTCCTTGACGTGCACGATGTTGCCCAGCGCCAGGTCTTTCAGGTCGACCTCGATGTACTCGGGCAGGTCCGCCGGCAAGCAGCGGATCTCGAGCTCGCTGATCACGTGGCTGACGAGGCCGCCGGACAGTTTCACCCCGGGCGACTGCTCGGCGTTGATGAAGTGCAGCGGCACTTTCATCTGGATCTTCACGTCGGCCAGCACGCGCTGGAAGTCGATGTGCTGCACCTCGGCGCGGAACGGGTGCATGTTGACTGCGCGCAGCAGCACCTGCTCTTTCGCTCCATCGAGGTTGAGCGTGAGCACGGATGCGTGGAACGCTTCCTGCCGCAGCTGGTGGTACAGCGCGTTGTGTTCGAGCTCGATGACGACCGCAGGCTGTTTGCCCCCGTACACGATACCGGGGGTCTTGCCTTCACGGCGCAGGCGGCGGCTCGCTCCGGTGCCCTGCTTGCTGCGCTTTTGCGCGTTGACTTCGATTTGCATGTTGCACTCCAGGTTATGGCGGTCCCGCGACCAGGTACCGCCGTTTCAAAAATCTAAAATTCGATGTCCTTTTGCTACTCGCTGAACAGGGAACTCACCGAGTCTTCGTTGCTGATGCGCAGGATCGTTTCCGCCAGCAGGTCGACCACCGACAGCACGCGTATCTTGCTGCATTGTTTCGCGTCCTCGCGCAGCGGAATGGAATCGGTGACGACCACCTCGTCCAGCGCCGAATTGGCGATGCGCTCCACCGCCCCGCCCGACAGCACCGGGTGGGTGCAGTAGGCGAGCACTTTCACCGCACCCTCGTTCTTGAGCGCCTGCGCCGCCTTGGCCAGCGTGCCGGCGGTGTCCACCATGTCGTCCATGATCACGCAGGTGCGGCCCTTGACGTCGCCGATGATGTTCATCACCTCGGCATCGTTCGCCTTGGGGCGGCGTTTGTCGATGATCGCGAGGTCGGACTCCAGGCGTTTGGCCAGGGCGCGCGCGCGCACCACGCCGCCGACGTCGGGCGAGACCACGAGCAGGTCCTCGTGGCCGTGCTTCCACAGGTCGCCCAGCAGGATGGGCGAGGCGTAGATGTTGTCCACCGGCACATCGAAAAAACCCTGTATCTGGTCGGCGTGCAAGTCCATGGTCAGCACCCGATCCACGCCGACGGCTTCGAGCATGTTCGCCACTACCTTGGCGCTGATGGCCACGCGCGCCGAGCGCGGCCGGCGGTCCTGGCGCGCATAGCCGAAATACGGCAGCGCGGCGGTGACGCGGGCGGCC
>JAJZUK010000186.1 GCA_021847125.1 Pseudomonadota bacterium
AGTTTTTCCTGATCCAGGCTGGTCGCCTTCTTGATCGCGTCGGCCGCGGTCATCAGCATGGCGTAGCCCACGATGGAACCCAGGCGCGGATAGTCGTTGTATTTCTTCTGGTAGGCAGCAAGAAATTTCTTGTGCTCGGGGGTATTGATAGCCTGCCAGGGGTAGCCTGTCACATACCAGCCCACGGGCGTATCCTGCTTGAGCGGGTCGAGGTATTCGGGCTCGCCTCCGAGCAGGTTGAATACGACCCGGTTCTTGAACAGGCCGCGCGTCTGGCCTTCGCGCACGAACTTGGCCAGATCGCCGGCAAACAGCGAAGAAAAGATCGCGTCGGGCTTGGCATCGGCCAGGGCCTGAACTACCGCACCGGCTTCTATCTTGCCCAAAGCGGGCGCCTGCTCGGTGACGAACTCGACATCGGGCTGCGCTTTCTTGAGCAATTCCTTGAACGCTGCAGTGGCCGACTGACCGTATTCGTAATTGGGATAGACGATGGCCCAGCGCTTCTTCTTCAGCTTGACCGCCTCGGGGATCAGCATCGCGGTTTGCATGTACGTCGAGGGGCGCAGGCGGAAGGTGTACTTGTTGCCGTCCTGCCACACGATCTTGTCGGTCAGGGGTTCGGCGGCGATGAACAGCACTTTTTTCTGCTTGGCGAAATCCGCCACCGCGAGGCCGACATTCGATGGAAAGGTGCCGACGAGGAAGGCAACGTTTTCCCGCGCGAGCAATTCCTCGGCGACGCGCACTGCCTCGCCCGGATTACCCTGGTCGTCGCGCGAGACGACTTCGAGCTTGCGTCCGAGCACGCCGCCCGCGGCATTGATTTCATCGAGCGCGAGTTCCCAGCCTTTCTTGTACGGTTCGAGGAAGGCCGGAAAGACCTTGTAGCTGTTCATTTCGCCGATCTTGATCGTGCCTTGCGCAGCCGCAGGCTCGCTGAACGCCGCGGCCACGGCCAGCGCTGCGGTTCCCAATAAAAAAGTTCTGCGTGCAATCATCTCGTTCTCCATCTGGTTCATTAGCGCAGGCTGTTACGGGCTTCGATTTTCTAGGGCCAAGACAGCCGTTTCACGCTCTGCCGGTTAGCCCGCGAATATACACAATTTTATGCGCTCGCGGTGGGACGGGCACGCTTTATCGACGCACGCCGCGGTCTGCCGTCAGGCCGGCGCAGCGATTTCCTCGATGCGCCGGACCAGATGCGCGATCACGGTTTCCTGGGGAAAATTGCCGTATTTGCGCGCGAACGCCTGCGCATTCAGCGCGAAGTCACGACACCTGAATCAGGAATCCGCTGTCCGCGCGCACGTTTTTGCGCGACGCGACGGCGCTGTCGTGACTTGATACCGGAATAGTGCCCGATATGCGGCCTGGCGTGCCTCGGGGCTGCGCCCGAGGACGCAGTAGTGCGCATGAGGGGTGACGAGCGGATCGTCCTGACCCAGGGCATTGGCACGGAAACTCGACCACCGATACTGCCCCGGCCAGGCTACTACGCGGGCGCGCACCGGATTGAGTTCGATGTAGCGCATGCAGGAAAGCAGGTAGCGACCGACGTGGACCGGGTGCGCCTGGTAGCGCTCCTCCCATAGCGTCTCGCCGCGATGGTGAACGTCTTGGACGTAGCCTGCGTGACGCTCGCCCAGGGAGCGCATCAGGCGGGCGACGCCGCCGGCGCGCGAGGGCGTCAAGAGCAGATGTACGTGATTGCCCATCAGCACGTAGGCGTGTACCGAACAGCTAAAGTCGGCTGCGTAGCGGCCGAGCCAGCCGAGGTAGGCGAGGCAGTCCTCTTCGCCAAAAAAGTACGCCGAGCGCAGACGACCGCGCTGAATCACGTGCAGCGGGTGGCCGGGAAGCTCGAGACAAAGGGAACGCAGCATCCGAATACGCTCGCGGGTTCACTCAAGAAACAACGGCCCGGGTAGCTGGTGAGTTGACATCGCGATGCTTGAAATAAATTGTCGGGGACAGACCAAGGTTTCATCCGGCCATCACCTCGAAAGCCAGTCTGCGTGCGGGTTATCCGAAAAGCCGTTCTGCCAGAGATCGCGGCGAGTGGATGGTTACTCCAGCAAACATCTTGCCGTAACCTGAACCAAAGTGTGTGCGGTCGCCCGTGACCAGCGCTTCGCAGCGCAAGCGTATTGCAGCGGCCAACACGGTGCGGTCTTTTTCCGGCAGCCAGTTGACCAGCTTCAGTTGCGGACCAGGGGCGTGTGCGGTGCTGATACGCAGGCGCTTGAGCAGGTCCTCCAACGCGGTCAACGCGTCCGGCGCCTTGGCAGTGAGATTCCGGCGTGCCTCGATTACGACGTAATCGTCAACCCAGCACTCGTGTCCGCTGTCGCGAAGCAGATGCAACAATTCGCGCACCGCGCCAGCGGATTTCGCTGCAGAGAACAGGATGTTTGCGTCCAGAAACACGCGCATGGCGTGGTCGCGCTGTGTTCAGCGGGCAGATTTACGCTTGGGCTGCTTGGCACGCTTGCCCCCCGGGGCTTTGGCGCCCAGGTAGGCCGTGAGTTCCTGCTCTGCCGCGTCGAACTCGCGCACGCGCTCGGGCGTGTACATCTCCACCGGCAACGTGATAGCGGGGCGCAGCAGCAAACCCTCCGGCGTGGTTTCGGCGATAAGATGGTCTTCGGCCTTCAGTCCAAGGGCCTGGCGCAGTTTGGCTGGGAGTGTGATCACGCCTCGGCTGGTAATGGTGACATTGGCTTTCATGCATTGCAGTATAGCAGAATTACTGCAAAATGCGGCAGCGATCAAACATTAATGAAAATCCCGCGAGCTAGTTGTCAGCCTGCCGAGCAGTTCGCTGTGATCGATGAGCCTTCTTGCGATCACGTGCACCACTTCTCCTTCGCGCTCTACCGATCCATAGACTGCCAGCAACTGCGCAGAGAGCAGTTCGCGCCGCTGGCGTTCGCCCAGATCGCGCCACACGATCACATTGAGGCAGCCGGTCTCGTCCTCCAGCGTCACGAACACCACGCCCGAGGCGGTGTCGGGGCGCTGCCTGCCGACCACGATACCGGCTGCGCGCACGCTGGCCCCATGCGGCAGGCGGCGGACTTCGGCGGCGGCAGCAAGGCGCATGCGCGCGAGGCGCGGACGCAGCAGCGCCAGCGGATGCCGGCCCAGCGTGAGCCCGAGGCTCGCGTAATCGTTGATCAGACCTTCGCCTTCGCTGAGGGCGCGCAAAGACGGTTCGGATTCATGGATGGTCGCTGCGGATAACAAGTGCCGCGCGCTGTCCATGCCGGCGACCTGCCAGTAGGCGCGCCGCCGGTGGCCCGCGATGCCCTCGAGCGCATTGCTTGCCGCAAGGCATTTGAGTTCACGCCGGTCGAGCTCGGCACGGCGCATCAATTCTTCGACCGAAGAGAAGCCGCCTGCGCGCGCTGACACGATACGCTCGGCTGCAGCCTCGGACAGGCCTTTCACCATGGCGAGGCCCAGGCGCACCGCGGGCGCGCCGTCCGTACACTGCTCGAGCGTGCACTCCCAGCCGCTTGCGAGCACATCCGCCGGCCGGACTTCGACCCCGTGGTGGCGCGCATCCTGCACCAATTGTGAAGGCGCATAAAAGCCCATGGGCTGGCTGTTCAGCAGCGCGGCGAGGAAGGCGGCGGGATGGTAGCGCTTCAACCAGGCCGACACATAGGCGAGCAGGGCGAAGCTGGCCGAATGCGATTCGGGAAAGCCGTATTCGCCGAAGCCGAGAATTTGCTGGTAAATGCGCTCGGCGAACTCGCGCGCATAGCCGCGCGCGCCCATGCCCTGGATCAGGCGCTGCTCGAAATGTTCCAGGCCGCCTTTCCTTTTCCACGCCGCCATCGAGCGGCGCAGGCGATCGGCTTCCCCGGGGGTGAAGCCGGCAGCGACCACCGCGAGCTGCATCACCTGCTCCTGGAAAATCGGTATGCCCAGGGTGCGCTCGAGCACCGCTTTGACCGCGTCGCTCGGATAGCTCACCGGATCCAGCCCCTGGCGGCGGCGCAGATAGGGATGCACCATGCCGCCCTGGATCGGGCCGGGGCGCACGATCGCGACTTCGATCACCAGGTCGTAGAAATTTGCAGGCGCAAGGCGCGGCAACATGGACATCTGCGCCCGCGATTCGATCTGGAACACGCCCACGGTGTCGGCCTGCTGCATCATCGCATAGACTTCGGGGTCTTCCGCGGGCACGTCGCTCATCGCGAGGGGAGCACCTTTTTGTGCG
>JAJZUK010000187.1 GCA_021847125.1 Pseudomonadota bacterium
CCTTGCCGCCGGAGAACAGCAGCGCCGGATTCGAACACTGGCCGGCGACTTCGCGCAGGATGTAAATGGCTTCCGATTCCAGCCAGTCGAGGTGATCGAGCCGGGACAGGCCGGTAGCGGGCAGCGCTGCCCGGGCGAATTCCGGAATTTCGTGATGGATAGGATTCATGATCGAAACAAAGTGGGATGGTTATAGGGGGGCGGCGCGGGAGCGTCCGGAATCAGCCGGCACCCTGGTCGCGCTGCGCTGGATGCAGGCCGCATTCCCTGCCCGTCGGCTGCTCCCACCACCAGCGTCCGGCGCGGACGTCTTCGCCCGGGGTTATCGCCCGGGTGCAGGGCTCGCAGCCTATGCTCGGAAAGCCGCGGTCGTGGAGCGCGTTGTAGGGAACGCCGTTGACGCGCAGATAGGCCCAGACTTCGCGCTCGCTCCAATCGACCAGGGGATTGAACTTCTCCAGGCCGTGCGCCGCGTCGTGCTCCTGCAGTTGCAGGCTCACGCGGGTGACGGCTTGCTCCCGGCGCAAACCGGTGATCCAGGCGTGCTTGCCGGCGAGCGCGCGGCCCAGCGGCTCCACTTTGCGCGCCTGGCAGCAGGCCTTGCGGCTGTCGATGCTGTTGAAGAAGCCGTTGATCCCGTGCGCGGCCACCAGGCGCTCCAGCGCTTCGCCGTTCGGATAAACCACCCGAATGCGCTGCTCGTAGCGATCCGAGAGCTGTTGCAGCAGGCGGTAGGTTTCCGCATGCAAGCGCCCGGTATCGAGGGTGAAGATTTCGATCTTCTGCGCGTGTCTGGCGATGAGGTCGGTCAGCACCATGTCTTCGGCGCCCAGACTGCTCGCCAGCGCTGCCGGCTCGAATTTGCGGGCGATGTCTGACAGCAGGGCGCTCGCTGCCCGGACCTTGTCCGCGAGCGCCGCGCGCAGTTGCACATCATCGAGGTCGAAAACGGGGTCGCGTTTCATGGCAGACCGAACCATAACCGGAGCGGCCTGCAAACAGAACGAATTTCGAGTTCTTACCTAATAACCGGCGGCGATTAGCGCGCCGCCCGCGCTCAGCGGTCTTTGTAGGGGTTTTCGAGCCTGTGCACGAGTTCGGCCAGCACCGCGCGGAACTGCGCGTCGTCGCAACCCATCAATACCGCATCCTCGAGCGCGTCCTGGCACAACTGCCGGATCTCCTCCAGGTTTTCGCGCAGCACCTTGAGTTTTTCCACGCAGGAAACGACCTCGCCTTGCGGCGAGCGCCAAACGGGTTCCGGGATATGGCTCATAGCGGATCCGATTATACCTACATCGCCGCATGCTCCAGGGCCTGCAGCCGCTTCAGACCACCCCTTTTTGCACATCGAGAATCACACGCCGCCTGAACAGGGGCTCCGGCCGCTCCACCGATGCCTGGTAGGCCTCGCTGAAATCGTCCAAGGCGGCGAGCGCCTGCTCCGGGTTCTGATCCGCGCGCAGCGCAAAAGCGTCGAAGCCGCAGCGCGAGAGATAGTAGAGCTGATCGCGCAACACGTCGCCGATGGCGCGCAACTCGCCGCGATAGCCGTAGCGTTCGCGCAGCAGCCGCGCCAGCGAATAGCCGCGGCCATCGGTAAAGCTGGCGAAGCGCACCGCGATCAGTTCAAGACGCGCCAGGTCCGGCGCGATCGCCGCCGGGTCGGCGTCGGCTTCCAGCCACACGCCGACGCGCCCGAGGCGGAACTTCAGCGCTTCGGCTTCGCCCGCCCACAGCTGCAGCGGCACGATCACGTCCCCGCTGAAGGGCAGCGCGCCTATCGGGCCGCGCTCAAGCAGCTGCCAGTTGTCTTGAATTACGGCGCGATGTTTGATGATCTGTGCCATACACATAGTCCTTGAAAGGTTCGATGCCGATGCGGCGCACCGTATCGATGAAGCGCTCCTCTTCGCTTTCGCGCCGATCGAGATAGACCTCGATCAGCCGCTCCATGACCTCGGGCACCTGGTCCTGGGCGAACGAGGGGCCGATGACTTTGCCCAGCGACGCGTGTTCGCCCTGCGCGCCGCCGATCGACACCTGGTAGAACTCCTCGCCCTGCTTGTCCACCCCGAGTATGCCGATATGGCCGATATGGTGATGGCCGCAGGAATTCATGCAGCCCGAAATGTTGAGGTCGAGCTCGCCGATGTCGTGCAGGTAGTCCAGATCGTCGAAGCGCCGCTGAATCGCCTGCGCCACCGGGATGGACTTGGCATTCGCGAGCGAGCAGAAGTCGCCGCCGGGGCAGGCGATGATATTGGTCAGGAGGCCGATGTTCGGCGTTGCCAGGCCTAGGGGTTTGAGTTCGCGCCACAGCGCGTGCAGTTCGGACACGCGCACATCGGCGAGGATCAGGTTCTGCTCGTGCGACACACGCAGCTCGCCGAAGGAATAGCGATCGGCGAGATCCGCGATCGCGTCCATCTGCACCGCGGAGGCGTCGCCGGGGGCGGTGCCGGTGGGTTTGAGCGACAGCGTGACCGCGGCATAGCCCGGCACCTTGTGCGGGTGCACATTGCGCTTGTGCCAATTGGCGAAGGCTTTCTCGGCGGCCAGCGCGGTCTCGATGAAACCGTCCTTTGCCGGCAGGCTGGCGTAGGCGGGACGGGTGAAGCGGCTTTCGATGCGCTGCACTTCGTCCTCGATCAAGGTCGCCGGGCCGTCCTTGAGATGCGACCATTCTTCCTCGACTTTCTGCGCGAACACCGCGGGCGTCAGCTCTTTCACCAGGATCTTGATGCGCGCCTTGTACTTGTTGTCGCGCCGGCCGTAGCGGTTGTACACGCGCAGGATTGCGTCGAGGTAGGTGAGCAGGTGGCGCCAGGGCAGGAACTCGCGGATCACCGGGCCGACGATGGGCGTACGGCCCAAACCGCCGCCGACGATGACGCGGAAACCGACCTCGCCCGCTCGGGCGCCGTCAATCTGGCTGCCCTCCGCTAGGCGCACCGCATGCAGCCCGATGTCGTGCACCAGGGTGGCGGCGCGGTCGGCCGCGCTGCCGCTGACCGCGATCTTGAACTTGCGCGGCAAATAGGCGAACTCCGGATGGAAGGTGGACCATTGGCGTATCAGTTCGCACCAGACGAAGGAGTCGACGATTTCGTCCTTGGCCACGCCGGCGAAATGGTCGGTGGTGGTGTTGCGCACGCAGTTGCCTGAGGTCTGGATGGCATGCATCTCGACCGAGGCCAGTTCGGCCAGGATCTCGGGCGCGTCCTCGAGGCGCGGCCAGTTGAACTGGATGTTCTGGCGCGTGGAGAAATGGCCGTAGCCCTTGTCGTAGGTGCGCGCGATATGGGCCAGCTTGCGCAGTTGCATCGAAGACAGCAAACCGTAGGGGATGGCCACGCGCAGCATCGGCGCGTAGCGCTGGATGTAGAGTCCGTTCTGCAAGCGCAGCGGGCGAAAATCGTCCTCGGACAATTCTCCTGCCAAATGGCGGCGCGTCTGGTCGCGGAACTGGTTCACGCGCTCATCCACGATGCGCTGATCGATTTCGTCGTATCGGTACATGCTGCCTTCGGCCTGCCGGTCTGTCCGCGTGGACGGGCCGGCGTCAGCTGGTTGAGTAGGGTCTATGGAGGCCGAAGCATAATGGACTCCCGATAGAAGTGGAAAGAATAAATTGGAATATTTATATAATGAATAAGTCGTTCAGCGCTGGACATGAACGGCAGCCGGTTGGCGCAGGAAGCGTTCTACCTCTTCCCGTGTCGGTCTGCCGTCGCGGCCGCCCGGCCGGGTGCATTTGATCGCCGCGGCCGCGGCGGCGAAACGAAACGCGTCCTCAGGCGCCCTGCCGCCCGCCAACTCCAGCGCGAACGCGCCGTGGAATACGTCGCCGGCCGCCAGCGTGTCCACCACCGGCACGGCGAAGGCCGGAACATGGCGCAGGCCTTCCGTCCCGCCCGCCGCCAGCCAGGACAGGCCGCGCTCGCCCTGGGTCACCGCCGCGAGGCGCGCCCCCAGGGCGAGCGCCCGGCGCAATCCGCCTTCGATCTCGCCCGAACCGGCGAAACTCGCGAGTCCAGGCTCGGAAAACACCGCGTATTCCGCCTCGCCCGCCAGCGCTTGCAGGGTCGCTGTCTCGGCCGTATCGGCGTCGAGCACGCTCGGGATGCGGGCGCGGCGCGCGGCGCGCAGCGCGGCGATCGCCCCCTGGGGCCAGCGCACGTCGGCGAGCAGCGCGCCGGCGGATGCGACCTGATCC
>JAJZUK010000188.1 GCA_021847125.1 Pseudomonadota bacterium
TCTGCTCGAGCCCCTGGACGTACCGGTGGAACTTCCGCTGACCCCGGCCGAGGCCAGCCGCACCGCATATGCGCGGGCGCGCGAGGCTGCGGTCACGATAGGCAGCGAGCGCCATGTGCTGTTCCCGCTCTGGGCCGACGGCCGGCGCGGCGGCCAGCTCAGGCGCGGCACCCCGGCGCTGAACGCCGACGGCGCGGCGGTGCTGCGGGAACTCGGGTTCGCCGAGGAGGACGCGCTGCGCATACTCGGTTCGGCCGCCGCCGGCGTAAAGGGCTAAACATGGATTTCGCATTGTCCGATGAGCAGCAGGCGATACGCGACGCGATAGCCAAGATCTGCGCGCAATTCAGCGACGACTACTGGCTGGAAAAGGACAGGGCGCACGCTTTCCCGCACGAACTGCACCAGGCCCTGGCACGCGACGGCTGGCTCGGCATCGCCATGCCGGAGGAATACGGCGGCGCCGGCCTGGGCATCACCGAAGCGGCCGTGATGCTGCAGGCGATCTCCCAGTCCGGGGCTGGTTTTTCCGGCGCGTCGGCGGTGCACATGAATATATTCGGCCTCAATCCGGTGGTGGTGTTCGGCAGCGCGGAGCAGAAGCGGCGCATGCTGCCGCCGCTGATCGAAGGCCGCGAGAAGGCCTGTTTTGCCGTGACCGAGCCCAACACCGGCCTCGACACCACGCGGCTCAAGACCCGCGCGGTGCGCGATGGTGATCGCTACATCCTGTCCGGGCAGAAGGTGTGGATCTCCACCGCCCAGGTCGCGCAGAAAATGCTGATCCTGGCGCGCACCACGCCGATCGAAGAATGCCGCAAGCCAGCCGATGGCTTGAGCTTGTTCTATACCGACCTCGACCGGCGCTATATCGAAGTGCAGGAGATCGACAAAATGGGCCGCGCCGCGGTCGATTCCAATCAGGTATTCATCGACGGGCTGCCGGTGCCGGTGGAAGACCGTCTCGGCGAGGAGGGCAGGGGGTTCGAATGCATCCTGCACGGCATGAACCCCGAGCGCATACTCATCGCCGCCGAATCGGTCGGCCTCGGGCGCGCGGCGCTCGCGCGCGCGACGCAGTACGCGAAGGAGCGCATCGTGTTCGAGCGGCCCATAGGCCAGAACCAGGGTATCCAGCATCCGCTGGCCGCCTGCTGGATGGAACTGGAGGCGGCCAACCTGATGGTGTTCAAGGCGGCGAGCCTGTACGACAGCGGCCAGCCCTGCGGCGCCGAAGCCAATGCGGCCAAATACCTTGCGGGCGAAGCCTGTTTCAACACCTGCCAGCAGGCCCTGATGACGCATGGCGGCTTCGGCTACGCCAAGGAATATCACGTCGAACGCTATTTGCGCGAAAGCCTGATCGGGCGCATCGCGCCGATCAGCCCGCAGTTGATCCTGTGTTTCATCGCCGAGAAGGTTCTCGGTCTGCCCAAGTCGTATTGAAGTGACTGGCGCGCCTTGAGTCACCGCGGGTCCCGGGGATGAATTTGTCGAGAATGACTACGCATACGCGTACCGCGCTGACCGTGCTGGGAATCTGCCTCGCATTGAACCTGATCGGACGCGGCAGCGCCGAGAGCTATGTCGTGTTCCTGTTGCCGCTGGAGCGGGATCTGGGCTGGACGCGCTCGGAGATGACCAGCGTGTACTCCATCTACCTGCTGGTCAATGGCCTGAGTTCGCCCATCGTCGGCATGCTGTTCGACCGCTGGGGGCCGCGCGCCCTCTATACCTGCGGCATGACCTCGCTCGCCGGTGCCTATCTGCTCGCACCGCAGGTGCATACGCTGTGGCAGTTCTATGCCACGGTCGGCGCTATGACCGGGATTGCCGCCGCCTCCCTGGGCATGGTGCCTTCATCCAGTCTGATCAGCCGCTGGTTTCGCGAGCGTCTGTCGACGGCGATTTCCCTGGCTTTCGCCGGCTTCGGCATGGGCGCGCTGCTGATCGTGCCGGGGGTACAGTTCCTGTTGCAGAACCATAGCTGGCGCGAAAGCTACCAGATCATGGGCGGCGTGCTGCTCGCCTTGGTCCCGCTGGTGTTCTTCCTGCCGTGGCAGCGCTATGCCGAAGGCCATCCGGAGTACCTGCAGCTGAAACGCGCGAGCGCCGCGCCGGAGCGCGACTGGACCCTGCGCGAGGCGATGCGAACGCGCTCTTTCTGGGGCCTGGTCTGGATTTTCTTTTTTACCGCGATGGGCATGTTCGCCATCATGGTGCAGACGGTGGTGTACCTCGTGGAGCGGGGATTTTCTCCCATTGTCGCCGCCACCGCCTTCGGCTTTTCTTCGATGCTGTCGGTGGTCGGGGTGCTCGGCACCGGCGCCATCGCCGACCGCATCGGCCCGCGCCGCATCGTCAGCCTGACGTTCGTCGGCAGTATCACCGGCGTGGCCATCCTGCTGCTGATGACCTGGTTTCCGGTGCGGGGCCTGCTCGTTGCTTTCGTGCTCATTTTCGGTCTTTGCCAGGGCGCACGCGGTCCCATCGTGTCGTCGATCAGCACCCGCTTGTTTGCCGGCAGCCATGTGGCGGGGATCTATGGCGTGATTTTCGCAAGCAATGCGGTGGGCGCGGGATTGGGTTCGCTGATGGCGGGCCTGCTGCACGACCTGACCGGCAGCTACCGTCCGAGTTTCGTGTTCTCGGTGTGCGCGCTGTTCATTGCGGGCTTGCCGTTCTGGCGCGTGCCGGAGTTGCGCGATTTTCGCATGCGGCCGGCGACGCGACCATGAGGTCACGGCGCGAGCGGGGGCTTTGCGCTAAGATTCGCGGCAATCCGCGCGCGATGCGCTGAACAGTGCTATTCGGAGTCGAAATGTGCCATAGGGAATACGGATTGAGCGCCGCCGGCGGGCCGGCGGCGGAACTGCCGCGGGGCGGAGCATGAACCAGGTCCTGGTGCCGCGTCCGGCGGCGACGCTGATACTGGTGCGCGACGCCGGCGGTGGCATGGAAGTGCTCATGATCCGGCGCACGCAGTCCGCCGCCTTCATGGGCGGAGCCCATGTGTTTCCCGGCGGCGGCGTGGACGCCAGCGATGCGTCGGCCGAACTTGCGGCCCACTGCGAGGGGCTGGACGACGCCGAGGCGAGCCGCCTGCTCAGTCTGGAGCGGGGCGGGCTTGCCTACTGGAACGCCGCGCTGCGCGAATGTTTCGAGGAAGCCGGGCTGCTGCTCGCGCATGATGCGGCGGGGGACTATCCCGACTTGAACGAGGAGGTGTTCGGGCAATGGCGCGAGTCGGTGCGCAGCGGCAAGACGACGCTCGCCGACCTATGCCGCGAGCACCGCTTGCGCCTTGCCGCAGGCCGCATGGTCTATTTCAGCCATTGGATCACGCAGCCCGGCCGGCCGCGGCGCTATGACACGCGTTTTTTCGTCGCCGAGGCACCCCTGGCGCAGAAGCCCTCGCACGACAACAGCGAAACCGTGGATCACCTGTGGATCCAGCCGGCGCACGCGCTGGAGCAGCACCGGCGAGGCGAAATGCAGCTGGTGTTCCCCACGATCAAGACGCTGGAGAGCATCGCCGGTTTTGCCACCGCCGCCGCGTTGATGGCGTACGCACGTTCGCCGCGGAAAATGCCCACCATGGCGCCGCGCACCGCGCGCAGCCGCGAAGGCAAGAAATTGCTGGTGCCCGGCGACTACGCCTACGCCGAGGTCGGCAAGCTGGACCCGGAATGCCAGGGCACGGCGTCCTGCGAAATCATTCCCGGGACCACGGTGCAGCTGTCGCCCAAGGTGCGTCGCATCACCGCGCCGAATCCGGGGTACATGACCGGGCCGGGCACCAATACTTACCTGTTGGGCGCGGGCGAGGATATCGTCGTGATCGATCCGGGGCCGGCCATCGAATCGCATATCGAGGCGGTGCTTGCGGCGGCCGGCGGCCGCATACGCTGGATCATGGTGACGCATACCCACACCGACCATTCGCCGGCGGCCGCGCTGCTGAAGGCGAAAACCGGCGCGCAGCTCCTGGGCATGCCGCCACCGCCGCTGGAGCGCCAGGACCAGAGCTTTCGTCCGGACCGGGTGCTGGTCCATGGCGAGCGGCTTGCACTGGCAGACTGCGTGCTGCGGGTGATCCACGCGCCCGGGCACGCCTCGAACCAGCTTTGCTATCTGCTGGAGGACGAAAAGCTGCTGTTCACCGGCGATCACGTCATGCAGGGTTCCACGGTGGTCATCAATCCGC
>JAJZUK010000189.1 GCA_021847125.1 Pseudomonadota bacterium
CCGCCACGTCGCGCCGGCGCGCACCAAGGGCAGCCAGAGCCGCGCTCGCCGAAGTGAAAAACGAGGCCATCATCTGCGCGCCGTCCTGCTCGGGCCGGTCGGGCTGGGGCCGTGCGAGGCCGATGTCGCACACGCCGCTTGCGAGCACCTCGCCGCGGCGATTCAGCACCACCGCGCGGCTCGCATGTGTGCCCTGGTCCAGGGCGAGATAAAGGGGGTCGGGATTCACGCTGAGACGCAATCGTAGTCGTGGCGGGAACTGCGCCTTGCAAAAGGCATCCAAGGAATGCGGTTACTTGGTTATCATACGCGCTGGAGCAGGCTGCGTCCGCGTACAGCACAATCGAGGTGACGATTCAGTTTGTCGGAAACGGGCTTAGGAGAATTTGCCATGTCGCGTGTCTCTAGAGACGGAATCATCGGGTTGGCGGGAATCGCGGTGGCGGCCGTGCTGTTTCTGTTCCTGGTGCCTTCGCATGCGGCAGGACCGCTGCCAGATCCCAAGCTCGATACCCCGTTAGCGCAAAGCGCGGGCACCCAAACCGCCGTTTTTGCGGGCGGCTGTTTCTGGGGTGTAGAAGCCGTATTCGAGCACGTCAAAGGCGTCACCCAGGTCGTTTCCGGATACGCGGGTGGCAGCGCGAAAACTGCGCACTACGAGATAGTCAGCTCTGGCACCACCGGCCACGCCGAGTCGGTGCGCGTTACCTATGACCCGGCGCGCATCTCCTATGGCCAGCTGCTGAAGATATTCTTTTCCGTCGCGCACAATCCGACGGAGCTCGACCGGCAGGGCCCGGATACCGGCACCCAGTACCGCTCGGCCATTTTCTTTTCCAGTGACGAACAGAAGCAAGTAGCCAAAGCCTACATTGCGCAGTTGCAGGCGGCGCACAGCTTCGCGCGGCCGATCGTCACCGACCTAACGCCGCTGAAAGCATTTTACGAGGCCGAGGCTTACCACCAGCATTATCTCGCACGCCATCCGGACCAGCCTTACATCGTCATCAACGACTTGCCGAAACTCGCTAACCTGCAACGGCAATTTCCGGCGCTCTACGTCCGCAACTAGCCTTGCTCCCAATGCGAATGCGTCGCGGCTAGTCCGGTGCAGGCCAGGTGCGCGCGATGAAGCAATAGGCAGCAGGGAAGCCGCAGGGACGCAAGGCGCTGGGCATCGCCGCCTTGGCGGCCGGGCTGCTCGCGCTCTACGCGCTGGCGGGATTCCTGTTCGCGCCGTGGCTGGCGCAGCGCGAGTTGCCGCGTATGGTGGAGCAAGGCCTGCATCAGCGCGCGCGCATCGGCGAACTCAGCTTCAATCCGTTCACGCTCAGGCTGCATGCGCGCGAATTCGCGCTCGAAACCTTGGACGGGCAGCCGCTGCTCGGGTTCGCCGATGCGGTGGTCGATCTCGCCTGGGATTCGCTGCTGCGCCGCGCCTGGGTGCTGGATGAAGTGCAGCTGACCGATCCCGCGCTGCACCTGAAAATCGCAAAGGACGGCCACTTGAATCTGGCCACGCTCTTGCCGGATGCGGCAACCGGAGCGGCGGCGGAGCCGCTGCGTTTCATCCTCGGACGTCTTGCAGTAAGCAATGGCAGCATCGACTTCGAGGATCAGCGTCAGGCTTACCGCAATCGGCTGGAGCGCCTGTCGCTCGATCTGCGCTCGCTGACCTCGCTCGATTCCGCACCAGGCTCGTACCTGCTCGCGGGACAGACTGCAACCCGGAGGCGCGCAGCCAGTTCACGCTCGAGGGCCGCGTCGACGAGTTCGGCTATGCGCATCTCTCCGGAGCGGTCAATCCGTTTGCGCCGCGCAACCGCAGCGCGTTTCGGGTGCAGCTGCGCAACATCGACCTGATCAAGGCAACGCCCTATGCGGTGCGCTTTGCCGGCTACCGCATCGCTTCCGGACGTCTGGCGCTGGACCTCAACTACCGCGTGCGCGACAGTGCGATCGAAGGCGACAACAAGATCGCGCTGGAACAGTTCACACTGGGCGAGCGCGTCGAAAGCCCGGACGCGCTCAAGCTGCCGTTCGAACTCGCAGTGAATCTGCTCAAGGATCCGGACGGCAGGATTTCGCTCGAGGTGCCGGTCAAGGGCAACCTCGACGATCCGCAGTTCAGCCTGGCGCCGCTGATCTGGAAAGCGGTGGGCCATTTGATCGGCAACATCGTCGCTGCCCCGTTCCGGGCGCTGGCACACCTGTTTGGCGGCAGCAGCGGGGAGGACCTTGGGGCGATAGCGTTCGACGCGGGCAAAGCTAAAGTATTGCCGCCGGAGCGGGAAAAGCTGGCGCGAGTGGTCCAAGCCCTGGCCAAGCACCCGGAGCTGAAGCTCGTCATTCCAGCGCACTACGATAGCGAAGCGGACGCGCGCGCGATGAAGCGCGCCGCGCTCGGCCGCGACATAGGCCGCAGGGCCGGGTTCGCAGTGGCAGAGGACGAGGAGCCGGGGTCGGTCAATATCGAAGATCGGCCGACGCGCAAGGCGCTGCGCACAATTTTTGCCGAGCGTTTTTCCAAGGCAGAACTCGACCGGCTCAGGATAGAAGCGGAAGCGAAGGCGCGCAGCGCCGGCACGCCCGCGCCCTCGCTGACCACGCGGCTGCTTGACTTTGCCGGTGGAGAGCCGCAATTGGTGGATACGCGCGAATTCCACCAGACCTTGCTGCGCCGCTTGCGCGAGTCGCAGACGCTTCCTGCCAACGCGCTGACCGGGCTAGCGCAAAAGCGCGCGCTCGCGATCGAGGCCGCACTGCAGGCAGCGGGCGCCGACAGTTCGCGCGTGGAACGCACGATCGCAGCGCCGACCTCGGATGCGCAGGCCGGGCAGGTTACCGTGCATCTGTTGCTGGCCACACGCTGAAAGGGCGGCGCCGGCGCTTTCGCCGGCTGTCAGGCAAGCGAACGGTCCACCATTTGCACGGCGCTGCCGAGGTAATTGCGCGGATCGAGCAGGCGTTCGAGCTCGGCGCGGCTCATGTGCCGAGTGATTTCCGCATGCGCCGCGAGCAGCTCGAGCAGCGGACGCCCGCTTTCGGCCGCGGCGCGGCAGGCGTCGTAGACGACGTCGTGCGCCACCTGCCGCCCGAGCCTGGGCGCGAGCCCCATCATGACGGCCTCGGCGACGATCAGGCCCGAAGTGAGCTCCAGGTTATGCTGCATGCGCCTGGCGTCGACGCTGAGGCCTGCGAGCATGAGCTTCGCCTGGCGCAATGCGCCGGCAGTCGCGATGAAACTCTCCGGCAAGGCGATCCATTCGGCATGCCAGGGACCGGTGGCGCGCTCGAAATCCTGCACCATCGCATCGAGCATCAGCGCGCAGTGCTGGCGCACCAGCTTGGCGCAGGCAAGTATGAGCTCGGATGAAATCGGGTTGCGCTTTTGCGGCATGGTGCTGCTCGCGCCGCGACCGTGTTCGAACGGCTCGAACGCCTCGCCGAACTCGGTCGACATCATCATCATCACGTCGCTTGCAATCTTGGCGAGCGCACCCGTGAGCAGGCCGGTAAACAGCACGGATTCAGCCAGCGTATCGCGCGCGACATGCCAGGTGATGGCGGGTTCGCCCAGTCCGAGTTCGCGCATCAGCGCGGCACGCACCGCGAGGCCATCTTTGCCGAGCGAGGCAAGCGTGCCGGCGGCGCCGCCGAACTGGCCGACCAGGACGCGCGGGCGCAACTGCGCCAGGCGCTCCTGCTGGCGTGCGAGCGGCGCGCGCCACACCGCAGCCTTGTAGCCGAACGTGACGGGCAGCGCCTGCTGCAGGTGGGTGCGTCCGGCCATGGGCGTGTCACGGTAGCGCCGCGCCAGCGTTGCGAGCGAGGCGAGGATATCGGAGAGCTCGGCTTCAATCAGATCGAACGCGGCGCGCAGCTGCAGCACCACCGCGGTGTCCATGATGTCCTGGGTGGTGGCGCCCCAGTGCACATAGCCGCCGGCGTCGCCTGCGCAGGCCGCTGCGAGCTGCTTCACCAGCGGCAGGATGGGATAGCCCACGATCTCCGTCTCACGCTTGAGTTCGGTTAGATCCAGGCAGGCGGGTGTCGCCTTGGCATCGATTTCGCGCGCGGCTGCGGCGGGTATCATGCCTATGCCGGCCTGGGCGCGCGCGAGCGCCGCCTCGACCTCGAGGCAGCGCGCCAAATAGCCGGCGTCGGAGAATACGGCGCGATCGGA
>JAJZUK010000190.1 GCA_021847125.1 Pseudomonadota bacterium
GCGGCAATGGATAGAGTTGAAGGCGGCGCTGCGCAAAGCGGCCGTGATCGACATCCGCGATCCGTCGCGCTACCCCCCGGTCGAGAAGGTGAAACCGTGAACGGGTACACGGTCGATGACTCGAACCAGGCGCCTCGCAGCCGAGAGGCGCAGCATGATCGATGTGCGCCGCTACGTTGACTGCCTGCTGCTTGCGCTGCCGGCGGCAGGCTGCCTCTGGATTCCGGCGGTCCACGCGGAGGGCGACTTGCCTCCGGCGCGAGAGCAGGCGCTTCACTTGATCGCCGCGCACGCGCTCGGGGAACTGCCGCCGCGCTCCCGCCGGCGCTTGCCCGAGGCGGTCGGAAGGGCGCTACGCGGCAAGGTGCTGCGGCTCAAGCCCGCGCGCGAACTCGTGCTCGCGCGCCTGCCGCCCTCCGCGGCCGGCGCCGGCTCGGCGACAGCGGACGCGTGGATCACGGCGGGGTTGGCGCCGAATCCGCCGGACACGGCAACGCAAGCGGTGCTTTTGGCTCAGGCGCCGGGGCAGAAATTGTCGGCGCTGGGCGAGCTTGCTCCCGCGGCCGGCCCGCGCTGGGGTGAGGGCGAATCGGCGTTGACCGGCACCGCGCCGGCCGGCGGGGCGCGACTCAACCGCAACCGCGCGGCGGCGACCGCCGTGGCCGCCGCGGAAAGCGCACCCCAGGGCGACGGCAAGGACAAGCCCGAGACGCAGAAAGGAAGAAGCTTTCTGGGGCTCAAACTCTGGGGCGTGCCGCCGATACGCTGGGGCGGGGATATCTCGCTCGATCTGCGCTCGCAATTCCAGCAAGGGCAGCCGCGCCGTATCTCCGCTTACGAGAACCTGGGCCTGCGCGCGAGCAGCTATATCTGGCAACCCTGGTTCGCGCAAGTAAACGGTCTTCTGCGCATGTTCAAATCGCAGGATGGACTGGGCGCAAAGGGCGGCGACGCGGGCACGGGCGGCGCGAAATCGACCAGTCTGGGCGGGACCGGCACGCTTACCCTGTTCCCGGTCAGCCGGTTTCCCTTTTCCGCAAGCTACGACGTAGCGGACAGCCGCGCGAACAGCGAGCTCATCACCAGCAACTACACCAGCAAGCGCCTGGCGCTGCGCCAAAGCTACAGCCCGCTCCAGGGCAACTCGAATTATTCGCTCGCCTACGACCGCAGCGCGATCGAGTCGACTTCTTTCGCGGGCGACGTCGCGCAGTCCCTCACCCTGGCCGCAAGCGAGCAAAGCGGCGCGCACAGCCTGTCGTTCAACGGCAATCGCTACAGAGACACTCCCAGCGGCGGCGATTCTTCGAATCTGGCGCGCTATGTAATCAACCACAGCTACCGGCCAAACAGCACGCTGTCGGTGGAAAGCTTCGCCAACTACAGCACCAATGATTACCGCCTGAACTCGAATAGCGCCAGTCCGTGGCAAAACCGCTCGAGTTTCGTGCAGCTCAATTCCTTCGCCAACTGGCGCCCGTCGGAGACTTCGCCCCTCTCCGTCACCGGCGGCGGACGCCTGTTTACTACGCGCACGGAAAACAACGGCATCGAATCGAGCAGCAACTCGCTTGCGGCGAACGCGGCGGCGAGCTACCAATACAACCGCAATGTCATGTTGAACGCGGGCGCGAACATCAACCAGGTCGAAAGCGGCGGCAACCACACGCTGGCGACGAATTTGAATGGCGGCGCGAATTACACCTCCGACATCGTCTCCTGGGGGGCTTACCGTTACGGCTGGAACGGCGGCGCCAATTTGAGCACCTACAATCAGGGCGGCGGCGCCGGCGCCGCAGGTGCCGGTTCCAAGCGCAGCACCTTCAATACGCGCATCGGGCATAACATCAACCGCCAGTTTACGCTAGGGGATAATTCGTCGATCGGCATCTTCGCCTCACAGGCGTATGCGCGCGTGGCCGACAGCGTCTATCCCACTTCGCAAACCCTGGTGCACAACGGCGGACTCAACTGGTCGCGCCGCGCCGGCGAAGCGGCGAGCGGGATGCTCGGGCTGACGGCCTCCGATTCGCGTACCACGGGCCTGCTCAAGCAGCATTTCGAAATGGTGAACCTGCAGGCGAGCGGCCAGTTCCGCACCAGCCAGCACGGCTTTCTCAATGCCAACTTCACCGTTCAGGGGACGCGCCAAAGTTCGTCCTCGGCATCCTCGCCGTTCACAGGGCTCGCGGCGCCTACCGGATTCAACACCAACACCAGCGGCAGCGTCGGCTTTCAGCATATGCGCGCCTTCGGCGTGGCCGGTCTGCGTTCGCTTACTTCGTATAACGTCAACCAGTATCAATACCGCACGCGTTTCGACGGCGACATCAACGCGCCCATCGAACGCGTGAATCATGCGCTGGAACAGCGCTTCGACTACAGCATCGGCCGCATCGACCTGCGCCTGAGTCTGCGCATCGCCGAACTGGAAGGCAGGACCAATGGCCTCCTTTTCTTCACCTTGACGCGGCAATTCGGAGCCTACTGAAATGTTCAGGACACAATTTTTCAATTTCGGAGAAAGGGACAAGGAATGAGGCAGAGAACGCAGTTGTGCAAGCATGCGGCGACAATGATCGCGGCGCTTGCCCTGACATTGGGGCTGGGCATGGACCCGGCGCGGGCGGAATTCGGCGACATCGTGATGAATCGGTATTCGGACGCCGCCGGCATACGCCCGGTGGTGTTCCCGCACTGGTTTCACCGCGTGCGCTTCAGTTGCAAAGCCTGCCACAGCGACCTCGGCATCAAGTTCAAAGCGGGCGGAAATGAAATCAACATGGTGAAAATCATGGACGGCCTGTATTGCGGCGCCTGTCACAACGGCAAAATGGCGTGGACGGTCGAGAACTGCGACCTGTGCCACACCGGGAAACCCGGCACCCCGACGCAGACGCACGAAAGCACCATCCAGAAACTGCCGGGATCCGCGGGCACCGGCCCCGGTAAACGCTAAGGGGACGCAGCCATGACCAAAATCTTTGCATTAGCCGCTCTCATCGCCGTGGTTCTGGCCGGCACCTCGCCCGAGCTCCGGGCGCAGGCAGCGGCAACGCCGCCGGCGCAAGGGGTAGCCGCCGCCAATTCGTTCAACCGTCTGTTCCGCCCCCCTCCCCCGGGCAACCGGCCGCCGGCGGAGGATGGAATCCACGATCCGTCCGGCCCCGGCACACGCGAGCTGCAGGCGCCGCTGGAAGCGTTCGGGCCGCTGCCGAAAAGCGGCAGCGGCAACCATGTCGATTGGGCCGCGTCGCTGCAAACCGGAAAGATCGCGCCGCGTTGGGATGTCGCCAAGCCCGATGCCAAACCGGAGGCGATGGACCTCAACATCGTGCGCGAGGTCAAGGGCTCGACCCCGGACGTCGTTTTCTCGCACCAACGACACGGCCAAATACTCGATTGCGCAAGCTGCCATCCGGCGATTTTCATCCCGCAAAAAGGGGCGAACCCGATGAGCATGGCCTCGCTCGCGCTGGGCCAGAGCTGCGGCGTATGCCACGGGCGCGTCGCGTTTCCGATTGCCGAATGCCGGGCCTGCCATTCCAAGCCCAAAGCGGGCGCGAGCCCGGCGGCGGCTGCGAAACCCGGCGCCAGCAAATAAGCGCCGCGGCGAGACGACGGCGGAGCAATGCTTAGCGTAACCCGAACCCTGGGGGCTGGATTGTCATGGCTCATCGCCGCGGCGGCGCTGGCGCAGCCGGCGATCCCGCTCAGCCGCGGGACGCGCCCGGAGCTGCCGGTGCTGGACCAGGCTCAACTCGAGCGGCGCATGGCTGGCGTCGGGTTTCTGCTGGAGCAATCCTCCGCCGCGCGCCAGATCGAGGCGAGCGGCGACGCCGGTGCGCGAGAACGCCGCGCGCAAGCGCGGGAGCGCTACCGCCAGGCGCAGGCAGCATTCAAGGCGCAGGATCTCGCCGGGACAGCGCGGCTGTTGTCAGAGACGAGTGTCCTGATCATGGAGGGAGCGCGCCTGGCCGCCCCCGCGCAGGTGACCGGGGAGAAGCAGCGCAGCGAATTCGAGGCGCGCCTGGCGAGCGTGAAAGCGCTGCTGGCGGCGGATGCGCGCATCGTTGCCGAAAAGCATGCCGCGCCGCAAGCGGCGGAGGCGAGCCGCACGGTCGAGAACATGATGGCCGAGGCGACCCAGCTTGCGGCCGCGGGCAGGCTCGCCGACGGGCGC
>JAJZUK010000191.1 GCA_021847125.1 Pseudomonadota bacterium
CCTTTGGTGCCGCAGTCGACGAGGATGTACTTGCCGCGGCGCGTGACGCCGGCGATGCGCCGGCCGGTGACGCGCGCGGCCAGATTGGACGGTATCGGCCAGCGCAGCCTGCGCTCGCGCACCTGCACGCCGGTGATGATCTTGCCGGTCAGGAAGGGCGCGATGCCGCGGCGTGTGATCTCGACTTCGGGTAGTTCGGGCATGATTTGCGCAGACCGGTTTTCCTTGTACTGGCAGAGAAATATACCTAATATGTACCCCCCACGCTAAGCTATCAGCGCAACAATGTCTTTTCCGCGGCTCCCTTTCCCCTTCATGCGTCGGATCCTGGTTGCAGCTTTGGGCCTGGCGCTTGCCGCCTGTGCGCAACAGCAGCAACGGCAGGCCGCGCCCACCGCCGCCCCGGCAACTGCGCAGCAGAAGGCGGCCGAGTCCGCGCCGGCGAAGGCGGAGGCTGCGGCGGCCGAGCCTGTTGCGGCGGCCGAAGCCGACCTGCCGAAGCAAGAACTGACCGACGAGATCCTGTACGAATACCTGCTGGCCGAGATCGCCGGCCAGCGCGGCTCCCTCGGCCTGTCGGCGCAGGCCTATGCCGATCTGGCCAAGCGCACGCGCGATCCGCGCATCGCCAAGCGGGCAGCCGAAGTCGCTTTGTATGCGCGCATGCCCGGTGCGGCGATCGACGCCGCCAAGATCTGGTACGAAGCCGAGCCCGACTCGATGCAGGCGCTGCAGGCGCTCACCAGCCTGCTGCTCAGCGCCAAGCGCGAGGGCGAGGCGCTGCCGTATCTGCAGAAGCTGCTCGCCGCCGACGCCAGCGGAGGGAATTTTCTGCAGCTGAACCGCGTGCTCGCCAATAATCCGGACAAGGCGCACACGCTCAAGCTGGTGCGGCAACTGGTGCAGCCCTACCCCAAGATTGCACAGGCGCATTTCGCGCTCGCGCAGGCGGCAGCAGGGGCAGGCGAAGCCGAACTCGCGCTGACCGAAGTGCGCGCCGCGTCCACGCTCAAGCCGGATTGGGAACTGCCGGTGCTGTTCGAGGCACAGCTGCTGCAGCGGCAGTCGAGCGCACTTGCGCTGCAGCGCCTGTCCGCCTTCCTCGAGCAGCATCCCAAGGCGCGCGAAGTGCGCCTGAGTTATGCGCGCCTGCTGGTGGCAGAGCGCAAATATCCAGAGGCGCGCTCCGAGTTCCAGACCCTGTCCAAGGATTTTCCGGACAACGCGGACGTGGTCTTTGCCGTCGGCGTGCTGTCCATGCAGCTGGAGGATTACGCGCAGGCGGAAAAGAATTTCAAGCGCCTGCTCGACTTGCCCTACCGCGACAAGAATACGGTGCGCATGTATCTGGGGCAGATCGCGGAGGATCAGAAAAATTACGCGGAAGCGCTGCGCTGGTACGACGAGGTCGACAGCGGTGAACTGCATCTGCGGGCGCAGATGCGCCATGCGCTGGTGCTCTCCAAACAGGGCAAGCTCGATGCGGCGCGCGCCTACCTGCACCAGGTCGGTGCCGGCAGCGCCGAGGAAAAGGTGCAGCTGCTGCTGACCGAGGCGCAGATGCTGCGCGACGCCAACCGGCAGCAGGACGCATTCGATCTGATCGCGGACGCGTTGAAGAACATGCCCGACCAGCCGGAATTGCTCTACGACTACGCCATGCTGGCAGAAAAAGTCGGGCGCATGGATCTGCTCGAGAGCAGCCTGAGGAAGCTGATCCGCCTGCAACCCGATCATGCGCATGCCTACAATGCGCTCGGCTACTCGCTCGCCGATCGCAACCTGCGTCTGCCCGAGGCGCAGGACTTGATCGAGAAGGCGCTCAAACTCTCGCCCGACGATCCTTTCATCATCGACAGCATGGGCTGGGTGCTGTATCGCCGGGGCGAGCAAAAGCAGGCTCTGGAATATCTGCGCAAGGCCTACACGGCCCGGCCCGATCCGGAGATCGCCGCTCATCTGGGTGAAGTCCTGTGGGTCGCGGGCAAGCGCGGCGAAGCCGAGAAGATCTGGCTGGAGGCGAGCAAGAAGACGCCGGACAACGACGCCCTCAACAGCACCATCAAGCGTTTCCGGCGCTAAACAGGGCAGGCTGGAAGCGAACGATGTGCCTGCGGCGGAGATAAGCCCTTATTGCACGAATAGACGGGGCAGCATCCCCGCTTGTATATTCCCCCGCAGATTCGAAGCCTTCGCCATGCGCTACGCATTTTTCCTCGTCTGCCTGTTGCTCGCCGGTTGCGCGACGCTGGAACCTGCGCCCACAGGGCCGATCGGCGAGGCCTTCCATCTTTCGGGCCGGGTGGCGGTGAAATACGGCAGCGAGGCGGCGAGCGGCAAAATCAGCTGGCAGCACGAACCGGGCAGCGACGTATTGCTGCTGTCGACGCCGCTGGGCCAGGGCGTGGCGCGCATCGTGCGCAGCGCCGGTCTGGTGAGCCTGACGACCTCGGAGCATAAGCTGTACCAGGCGAGCGACGTGGAATCGCTGACCGAGCAGGTGCTCGGCTGGCGCCTGCCGCTTGCCGGCCTGCCCGACTGGGTGCGGGGCCGCGCCGCGCCGGGTGCGGCGGCGCAAACCAGGCTGGATCAGGCGCAGCGCCTGGCCGAGTTACGGCAATCGGGCTGGCTGGTGGAGTTCCTGGCTTACAAGGACGACAGCAGCGTGCCGCAGCAACTGCGGCTGTCGCGCGCAGATGTGGAGATCCGCCTGGTGATCGACCAATGGCAGAGTGCGCCATGAACAGCTGGCAAGACGCCTGGCCCGCGCCGGCCAAGCTCAATCTGTTTCTGCACCTGACCGGGCGGCGCGCAGACGGCTATCACAGCCTGCAGACCGCTTTCCGGCTGATCGACCTGAGCGACAGCCTGCGCTTCAAGCCGCGCGCGGACGGCGCGCTCGCGCTCGCGCGGCCGCTCCCCGGCGTCCCGCCCGAACAGGACCTGTGCCTGCGCGCGGCCGCGCTGCTCAAGCAGGCGACCGGCCATGGCGGCGGCGTCGACATCGAGCTGGACAAGCGCATTCCGATGGGCGGCGGCCTGGGCGGCGGCAGTTCGGACGCGGCCACTACGCTCATTGCGCTGAATCGGCTGTGGCAGCTGGGGTTGAAGCGCGCCGAGCTGCAGCAGCTGGGCTTGAAGCTGGGCGCCGACGTGCCGGTGTTCGTATTCGGCGAGAACGCGTTCGCCGAAGGCGTGGGCGAGCTGCTGGCGCCGCTGGCGCTGCCGCCGGCCTGGTATCTGCTTCTGCTGCCGTCGGTGCAGGTGCCGACCGCGGCCGTGTTTGCCGCGCCGGAATTGACACGCGACTCAAAACCAATCAAAATGTCGGCCTTTTTCAAGGGGCTGGAACAGCGCACCCTGCGCAATGACCTCCAGCCCGTTGTGAGTAACCGCTATCCTGAAGTGGCGCACCATTTGGCCTGGCTGAGGCAGCATGGCGAGGCGCGCATGAGTGGTTCCGGCGCCTGCGTGTTTGCTGAATTTTCCACCGAGACTGCGGCGCGCGCGGTGCATGCGCAGCTGCCGCAGACGATGCGCGGGCTCGTGGTGCGCGGCTTGGAGCGTCATCCGCTCTATGATTTGAGCAAGTAAAGTTTGGGGAGTCGCCAAGTGGTAAGGCACCGGATTTTGATTCCGGCATTCGTAGGTTCGATCCCTACCTCCCCAGCCAGTCTAGAGACTAGTGTCTAGAAACTAGAGACTAGAAGAACCGCGAAAGCGGATGGATGTAAGGAATGATAACGGGAGCACATGAGTCTAGTTTCCGGAAACTAGTCTCTAGTATCTAGATGGCCTACGATCACCTGATGATTTTTGCCGGCAGCGCCAATCCGCAATTGGCCGCTGCGGTGGCGAAGCGCCTGAATATTCGCTTGGGCAGCGCCAGCGTCAGCCGTTTCTCCGACGGCGAGGTGATGATCGAGCTGCTGGAGAACGTGCGCGGCCGGGATTGTTTCGTGCTGCAGTCGACCTGCATGCCCACCAACGACAATCTGATGGAAGTGCTGATCATGATCGATGCGCTCAAGCGCGCATCGGCCGCCCGCGTCACCGCCGCGCTGCCGTATTTCGGCTATGCGCGCCAGGACCGCCGGCCGCGCTCGGCGCGCGTGGCCATCAGCGCCAAGGTAGTGGCGAACATGCTCGAAGCCGTCGGCGTGGACCGGGTGCTGACCAT
>JAJZUK010000192.1 GCA_021847125.1 Pseudomonadota bacterium
CTTGGCGTCGTCGCCCGGGTGCTGCGGATGATCCGCTGCGCCCGGCGACCAGAGCAGGAGGAAATCCACTTCCTCGCCGAGCGCCTGCATCAGTTCGGCGTAACGCTCGGCCGGCCAGCGCTGACTCGGCTTGCGCGCGCTGATATGCAGCGCGACGAGCTTGCGCTGGACGTTGCGCGCGCCCAGCGCCGCGGCAGCGCGCGCGCGCGCGGCCGCATCCACCGCCATACTGAGCCTGCCCGGCGCGGCTTCGATGCCGAACAGCCGCGCCAGCCGGAAGACGTCCTCCACTTCATGCAGCGCGCCCGTCGCGCCGGCGGGTAGAGCAAGATCCACCACTCCTGTGGGCTCGGCAAAACCGGCAATGTGGGCAGGGGAAATCCAGCGCGCCAAGCGCAGCGCGCTCGCGCCCGGCTGCGACGCCGCGAGCAGCACATAGTCGAAATGCTGCGCGCGCAGCTGCAGCATCAATGCGAACTTGTGCCAATAGACCGAGGCCAGGCTTTGTCCCGGCGGCCGGTGCTTGGCTTTGGCGTAGGCGTACACCGCGTCGAAGTCGGGGTGACCGTCGAGCACCTGCCGGTTATAAGTGTTCACCAGCGCGGCAATATGCGCATGCGGAAAGCGCCGGCGCAAGGCGCTGATCAGCGGCGTGGTGCAGACCAGGTCGCCGATGTTGTCGCGGCGGATGACGAGGATTTTCGGCGCTTCAGCGTCGGAGGGATTCACGATGCCTTACGTATCCAATTTGTGCTGGTCCAGCCAGATTAGCAGCACCAGAAATGTATAGGCGAGGCGCCGCGAGGCTTTGCCTGACTTGGCCTCGTTCCACAGCGACGCCAATGCCCGGCTCTCGAGAAACGGTGCGATCTGCCGGCTGCGGCCAAAAAAATCGTCGCCCACGCTTTGCCACTGGCCATTGAAATAGCTTTTGAGCGGGACGGAGAATCCATGCTTGGGGCGATTCCACACCTGCTGCGGCAGGTGCTGGCGCGCGAGGCTGCGCAGCAGTACCTTGCCGCCGTCCGCATCGAAATGCACGCTCGCGGGAAGCGCGAGCACGCGGTCGAGGACGGCATTGGCCAGCATCGGTACGCGCACCTCCAGGCTGTGCAGCATGCTCGCGCGGTCGGTCTTGGCCAGGCAGTTTTCGCTGAGATAGGTCCACAGGTCTGCGCGCATCAGGCTGCCGCTGTCCATCTGTCCGCCGAACGCGAGGGCGAGCTGCCGCCAGCCTTCCAGGGTAGCTTCCGGCCGGCAGGCAGGCCACGCCGCCGGCACGAGATAGCGCTGCAGGCTCTTGCGCGAGCCCGCGTAGGGTCCGAGTTCCAGTTTGCGGTAGAGCAGCAGGTCCTGCCCCGCGAGGCTGCGGCGCAGCAAGGCGCCCGGCAACAGCCCGCGCGCGATCAGGCCGCGCAGTATGCGCTTGGCGCCGCTGTCCGGGTGCTTCGCCTCGACATCGAGAAAGCGCGCATAGCCGCCGAACAATTCGTCGCCGCCGTCGCCGCTCAGCGCCACCGTGACGCCGGTGCGCGTCAGGCGCGACAACTCGGCGGTGGTGATGTAGGCGGGGTCGGCCAGGGGTTGATCCAGTGCGCGGATGGCTCCCAGCAGCTGGTCTGCCCCGATATCCGGCGCATCGATGATGTGATGCTCCGTGCCATATTGGCGCGCCACGGCCAGCGCGTGATCGCTTTCGTCATAGCCAGCTTCGCCAAAGCGCATGCTGAACGTGCGCACGGGCTTCGCGCCGGCGCCGGCCAGGTAATGCACCATCAGGCTGCTGTCGATGCCGCCGCTCAGGAACGCGCCCAGCGGCACATCGGCTACGATCTGGCTGCGCACGCTGTCTTGCAGCAGCCGATCGAATTCCTGCGCCAGCTGCTCCGTCGCGGGAGGACGCGCCTCCGACGCCGGCGGAATCATCCAATAGCGTTCGATCGCCAATTGGCGTGTAGGTGCGTGGTAAGTCAGCCACGAGGCCGGCGGCAGCTGGCGCACGTCCTTGAGCAAAGAAGCCGGGGCCAGAACCGCCTGAAAGCCGAGAAAATCGCGCAGGGCCTCGTAGTCGATTCGGCGCGGAAAGCCGTCGAGCCGCAGGAACGGCGCGAGCGTAGACGCCAGGGCGAGGCCTTGGTGCGCGGAATAGAACAGGGGCTTGATACCGACCCGGTCGCGCGCCGCGAACACGCTGCGGCTGGCTTGATCCCAGATCGCGAATGCGAACATGCCGTCCAGGCGCGCGACCACGCCGCTGTGCCACTCGATGAATCCGCGCAGCACGACCTCGGTATCGGATTGCGTCGCGAACGCGTGGCCGCGCGCGACCAACTCTGCGCGCAAGGACTGGAAATTGTAGATCTCGCCGTTGAACACGATCGTGTAGCGGCCGTCCTGCGCCGACATCGGCTGCTTGCCGCCGACGAGGTCGATGACCGCGAGACGCGCATGCCCGAGGACCACGCCCGGAAGCTGCAGCAGCTCCTGGGCATCCGGACCTCGGCTATGCAGCGTCGCCAGCGCGGCGGCCGCGCCCGCTTCCCAGGGCGTATCAACGAGCGCAAGTATGCCGCACATGGTTCGAGTTTACCCGGGTTCGCGCCAGCGGGCGGGCAAGCCTTCATAGCTTTGCGCTACCGTAGCGGCGGAAAAGCGGGCGAGATTGTCCTCGGAGATGGAAACCGGATTGCCGACTGCTGCGCGCAATGCCGCCGCGAGCGCTTGCGCATTACCGTTGGGCACAAGGAAGCGCTGCAGCGCTCCGGCCATGATTTCCCGCGGCCCTGAAGGGCAATCGGTGCTCACGATCTGGGTGCCGCAAATCAGCGCCTCGATCAGCACGTTCGGCAGCCCTTCGCGATCCGAACACAGCACCAGCGCGTCGGCAGCGCGCATCCAGGGATAGGGATTCTTCTGAAAGCCCGCGACGACGACGCTGTCCGCGACGCCGGCTTCGGCGATCAAGGCGGCGAGCGCAGGACTGGTCGGCGTCAGCAGCACGAGCTTATGCGGCAATGCGGCGATCTTCCACGCATGAAGCAACAGATCGTGCCTTTTCTGCGGTGCAAAGCGGCCGACGTGCACGATATAGGGTTCCCGCGGCAGATCGGCGGGATGTTCCGCGGCCAAGCGGCGGATTTCGTCGAGATCGAAGGGGTTGTACAAGCGCACGATATTCGCAGCGCTCAAACCCAGTTCAAGCCGCAGATCCTCCGCCACGCCTTCGGATACCGCAATCAGATTTTTCCCCTCGTAAAGCCGGCGGTAGCGGGCCAGGCGGCGGGCAGCCTTCGCCGGGCTGCTGCGCCGCAGGTCTTCGATTTCCAGCGACAGCGTGTTGGCAATGCGGTGCCACACGCGCGGCAGGCCGGCGAGCTGCACGACCTCGTCTGCGTAAGGCAGCGTCGCCAAGGTAAAATCGAACGGCCGCTCCGCCTCCTGCTGCCGGAACGATCGCCGCAGCCGGGCCGCAGCCAGTCGCTTGCCGAGGAAGCCTTTGCCCTGCGCGCGCCCCGGCGCAGTCAGGGCATGAAGCCGGATGGCGGGGTCCGGCTCGTGCTCGACGACGTGTTCCAGGAGGAACAGATGCAGCTCATGCCCTCTGCGCCCGAGCAGCACAGCGAGCTTGAGGAAGGCTTTTTCGGCGCCGCCGCCCCTGAGGTTGGTGATGACCAGCGCGATTTTCAGATTCGATGCATCCAATATGAGCGTGCTTCGGTGTGAACGAGCTCAGTTTTTCTTCAGCAGGGTTTCTACCGCTGCCCAGACGCGTTCGACTGAAATTTCCGCCATCTCGGACTCAATCGTGCCGCCCGCGTCCAGGGCCGGATGCTCGATGATCTGCAACTTGTCCCGCTCCAGCGGCGCCAGCAGCCGCCCCGGCGAATAACAATGATAGAGCGCGACCATGGGTACGCCGATCGCCCCGGCCAGATGAGTCGGGCCTGTATCCACGCCCACGTATAGGTCGAGCTGCTGCATCAAGGCCGCGGTCTGGCGCAAGCTTAGTTTTCCCGCCACCACGGTAGCGTGCGCACCCAGGTGTTCGTCCAATTCCGCTATTTTGGCCGACTCTTCCTTGCCTCCGAGCAGCAGAAAATGCGCCTGCGCATAAGCGGATAGAACTTTGTCGCACAAGGCCGCAAAATGGCGCACCGGCCAGTCTCTATAAGCC
>JAJZUK010000193.1 GCA_021847125.1 Pseudomonadota bacterium
GGCTCGCCGCGGCGCGTGAGCGCGATGCGCGGATGGGCGCGGATGATGCCGGCGAGCACCGCGTCGCGGCGCGCCAGCGCGCGCTTGGCGCGCAGCCAGTAATCAGGCGTCATAAGGTGGAGTGAAAAAAGTCCGCGCCTCAGGCGCGCACGACGGCGTGCGGCACGACGCGGCTGTGCGCGGCGACGTGCTGGGCGAGGAAGCCCATCTGATCGGAGAGGATCTTGCGGTTGGTGAGGATCAGGTACTCGGCCTTGTTCGGCACATAAGGCGTGTACAGCAATTCCATGCCGGCTTCTTCGGGCTTGCGATTGCGTTTGAACCCGTTGCAGTGGCGGCACGCGGACACCACGTTCATCCAGTGGTCGCGGCCGCCGCGCGACAGCGGCGTAATGTGATCGCGCGTCAGGCGCAGGTAGCCGAATTCGGCGCCGCAATAGGCGCAGATGTGGCGGTCGCGCCGGAACAGTTCGCGATTGGACAGCGGCGGCACCTGGGAGAAGCCGCGCGCCGCCATGGCCCTGCCTTTGATCGCGATGATGGAGTTGGTGGTGATGCTCGAGCGCTCGCCGGTCCTGCGCGAAATGCCGCCGTAGAAGGTGAACGCGCGCTCGCCCAGGGTCCATGCCACCAGGTTTTTCGCATAGTAATAGCAGGACTGCTGCCAGGTGACCCAGCGGTGCGGGACGCCGTGGAAGTCGAGCGTCAGGATGAGCGGGATCTCCGCCATGCGCTTGCCTCTATTCTCCTGTGTGCACGAAAGCGGGCTTGACGCACTGCGGAACAAGGCCGAAAACCCGCGGCCATCAAGCGCTTACGGATGATTTTGCCTCAAAAACCGCGACAATGCTAGGGCGACTTTCGTCCGACGCAGAAGCCGCGTAAGCTCGCGGCATCATGGCCGAATATCGAAACTGTCCGGTGCAATCGGCACGGTGTGTTGCCGCAAGCATCGCATTCTGCAACGCGGAAAAACGGTTCAGACGTTGAGCGGCTTGCGTCTTTCCGACTACCGCCACGTACTCACCTGCGCCCTGGTCTACGGCCTCGCCGTCGTGCTGGCGCGCTTCGCCTTCGAGGACGGCGGCAATGCGGCGACGGTGGTCAGCGTGCGCTGCAGCTTCGCGGCGTGCGCGATCGGCATCGCATTGCGCCTGGGCGGCGAGGAACGGCGCACCACCGGCCGCGAACGCTCGCTGCTGCTCGGCCTCGGCCTCGCCTTCGCACTCGGCGTGTTCTCGTTCTACAAGGCGATCGAAATCCTGCGCGTGCCGCTCGCCATCCTCACCTTCTATGTGAATCCGTTGATTATCGGCGTGCTCAGCGCGCTGGTCGGCTTCGAGCGTCTCACCGGGCGCACGCTGGTGTTCGCGCTGCTGTCGCTCGCCGGGCTCGCGCTCGCCACCGGCGCCTCGCCCGATGCCGTGGACGCGGAGGGCATCGCCTACGCCCTGCTCGCCGCTGCGCTGACCGCCGGCGTTCTGGTGGTGTCCACGCACCGGCTGAGCCACGTGAACGCGAACAGCCGCACCTTCTGGATGATGGCCAGCACTTCGGCTGCGGTCACTGCCGGCACGCTTGCCGGCGATGCGCTGAGCTGGCCGCGCAGCGCGCTGGGCGTGGCGGCCATCGCGGCGATCTGCGTGCTCTATGCGATCGGCCTGGTCGCGCTGTTCACCTCCGCCACGCGCATCGGACCGCTGCGCACCGGCCTCGCGATGAACCTGGAGCCCGTCGTCGCGATCGGCGGCAGTTGGCTGCTCCTCGGACAGGGCCTCACGCCGCTGCAGCTTGCTGGCGGCGCGCTCGTCATTACCGGGGTGGTCGGCGCGCAGATCAGCAAGCGGCCTGCGCCGCTTGCTCATTGACGCCGGCTTGCCCCAGTCGGACCACTAGGCGTAAAGTTTGCTTGATCTGTGTCAAATAGCCCGGCAGTTCAGGGGCTAAGCTGGATCACCGCTGCCATCGAAAGCATCCACCGTGCCCAACAAAGCTATTTCCGAATTGCATGCCCTGCTGCTGGCCCAACGCGAGCAGTTGCTGGGCGAGGTGCGCGCAAGGATTTCCGCGTCGGGAGACAGCCTGGGCTTCGCCAATCAGTCCAAGCTGACCGACGACGACGCGGCCGCCGACGCCGCCGCGGCGATGGATGTGACCATGGTGATCCGCGAGAGCCAGGAATTGCAGGACGTAGAGGCCGCGCTCGCGCGCATGGGCGACGGCAGCTACGGCAGCTGCGTGGACTGCGGCGACGAGATCGCCCTGGCGCGGTTGAAGGCCAATCCTGCCTCCCTGCGCTGCCTGTCCTGCCAGGAAAAACACGAACGCATCCAAAGCACAATACGCAAGGCCGGATCCTAGCCACTCGACCGTTTCGAAAGCAATCGACCTGGAGGCACTATGTACACACACATTCTGGTACCCACCGACGGGTCGGCGCTTTCCGACAAGGCCGTAGAAGCGGCAATCAAGCTGGCGAAATTGGCGGGCGCGCGCATCACCGCTTTCCATGCGGTCGAACCGTATCCCCTGCAGGGCGCTTATGCCGCCGAGGCCAGCGGCGTGGCCGAATTGCAGCCGGAAATTTTCGCCGAGCGCAGCGAAGAATATGCCAAACGCGTACTTGCCGCGGTCGCGGACGCCGCAGCCAAAGCCAACGTGCAGTGCACGACCGACTACGCCACCGCCCGCTCTCCGTCCCAGGCGATTATCGAAAAAGCGGGTGCGGAGAACTGCGACCTCATCGTCATGGCCTCGCACGGAAGGCGCGGCCTGGAAGGCTTTCTGCTCGGAAGCGAAACGCAGAAAGTCCTGACCCATACCTCGATACCGGTGCTGGTCTACCGCTGAACGGCGTCAGCGGGGCGGCAAGAGCGGGCGGGTTCCGGCATTCCGGCGGCGCGGGACGGCGCGCCCGCTTGCCGGCCCGCCGGGTCAAACGGCAGTGAACTCCTCGTAGGCCCGCACCGCTTCCGCCGCATACATCAGGCTCGGGCCGCCTCCCATATATACGGCCACGCCCAGCGTTTCCATCAGTTGCTCCTGCGTCACGCCCAGCTTGATCAGCGCTTTGACATGAAAGCCTATGCAGGCGTCGCAGCGGGCTGCGACGCCGATCCCGAGCGCGATCAACTCCTTTTCCATGGCAGAGAGCGCGCCGGCCGCCAGCGCGCTTTGGGCCATGGTCCCGAAGCCCTTCATCGTTTCGGGAATCGATTTTCGAAGTGCCGCCATACCCTTGGCCACATCGGCGGTGATGACTGCAAACGATTTGCTCATTTCCCTTGTCCTGGTTTGCCTCGCTTGGGAGAAGCGCGGGTAGCGCTATCCCGGTTTGTCCGCGCCTTGCAGCACTACTCCTGGATCACCCATTTGTTGCCCGAGGCGAATTCCACATTGGCTGCGAGATACTGGACCTTGATTCCTTTCTCCTTGAGAACATCATAGGCCATAAGTCTCTCCCGATGCTCCGGAACGGGGAACGCGGCCTCCCCCCCTGGGAGGGTGGGGGGAGGCCGCGCGACCGAATGCCCCGGCCTAACCCGTTGAATTCTGCCGCTGCGGCCGGCTCAGCAGCCGGCAGTCTTCTTGAAACTCTTGCTGGTGTTCCCACCGCCCGATTTCTCGAATTTGGTGCGAATTTCATCGCCTTCCACGATTCGCTTGTCTTTGAACTTGTCCAGGGTCAGATCGTCCGTGATATTGATGGTGATGGATTCCCCGGACTTGTTGTCCTTGAGGACCGCAGTCGCCGATTTTCCGTCCGGCGCCAGCTTGATTTTGGTAACCGGGCCGACTATGGTCACCGACTCGGCCGAGGCGGACCCGACAAAGGCCAGCCCTGAAACAGCCATCAGGGCCGATAAGATTAGCGCTGAAACTCTCTTGTTCATCACAGACTCCTTAGGTACGAAAAGCGTTCAACATATACATCGGACAACGCCACCTGGCCGGATGCGTTCATGCCGCCGGCCAGGTGGGGATAGCGCTCAGAATTTCACCTCGAATGTCGCATAAAGATTGTG
This sequence comes from Pseudomonadota bacterium, assembly GCA_021847125.1. Next base: position 4,026 of record JAJZUK010000193.1, read on the forward strand.
CGCATTCTTCAGCGGTGTGGTCGTCATCATCTGGCCGTTGACGTCCGAAACCTTCACCGGCGCGCCGACCCAGTTGTTGCTGCCGGTGTACAGATCG
>JAJZUK010000194.1 GCA_021847125.1 Pseudomonadota bacterium
ACGAAGCCGGCCAACCAGCCGCTCAACTTGTTGGCCGCGCCCTCTTCCTCCTCGATGAATTCTTCCGCCTTCTTCAGCGCTTCGTCGCTGATGACGGGCTCGAGGTTCTCCTCCGGTTTGAATTGTGTACTCATGGCTAGCGCGCCTCTTCTATGCGGCGGGGATGCGCCGCGGGGCTGATCCTGCCGGGCGGCAGGATAAAACGAAAAAGACCCCGCCGTTTGGCGGGGTCGCGACGGGCAAGCAAGTCAACCGGTTTCTCAGTTGAGCTTGATGCCATGCTCGGCGAAGTACTTCACCGCACCCGGGTGCCACGGGACCGGCGAGGCGGAGGCCTTCTGGTTCTCGAGCTTGAAGTTCGCCGCTTCCTTGTGCACGTTGATCAGATCCTGGCGTTTATCGAAGATGGTCTTGACGATGTTGTAAGCGGTCTTGTCGTCCATGTTGGCGTTGGCGACGAGGATGTTCATCACCGTCGCTTGATGGTTGTCGGCGTCCATGCCGCGGTAGGTTGCCTTCGGGATCGCGTCCTCGACATACAGGTTGCCGTATTTCTTGTTCATCGCCGGCACCAGCTCGGCATGATCGATCATCTTGATCTTGGTGCCGGGCGTGTTGGCGAGATCGGTCACCGCCGCGGTAGGCAGGCCGCCGACCCAGAAGAAGGCGTCGATCTTGCCGTCCTTCATCGCGTTCACCGACTCGGCCACGCCCAGGCGCTCGCGCCGCAGGTCCTTGTCCTTGTCCAGGCCGGCGGCTTCGATCACGCGAAAGGCCATCACTTCGGTGGCGCTGCCGGGCGAGCCGGTCGATACGTGCTTGCCCTTCATATCGGCGATCTTGTTGATGCCGCGGCCCTCCACCGACACCACGTGCATGCGGTTCGGATACAGGATCATCAGCGTGCGCACCGGGATCTTGTTGCCTTTGAACTTATCTTCCCCCTTGTACGCGTCCTGGGTTGCGTCGGCCATGGTCAGCGCGATATAGGGTTTGCCGCTGCCGATCAGCTTGAGATTGTCGACCGAGCCGCCGGTGACTTCGGCGGTGGCCTCCATCCCGGGTACATACTTGGACAATTCGGCCGCGATGCCGCCGCCGAGAGGGTAATACACGCCGCCGGTGCCGCCGGTGGCGATGGAAAGGTTGATCTTGTTCTGCGCCGCAAGCGGCGTCGACAGGGCGGCCATCGCGGCGACGCCCAGCGCTAGCATAAACTTCTTCATCTCAATCTCCTCAAACAGGGTTGACGTCCATTGCGGACAGCGGGTGGCGGTTCTACGTGCCGCGCTTGCGCAGATTATATACGAGTTTACCCGTACCCCGGCTCGCGCCGGTCTGCCGGCGCTGGAGGGCGAACGGCTATACTTCGTTTTTCATATCCGGGACTTGGGCCAACATGGGCGCTCTGAAATGGATGTTCGCTGCGCTGGCGCTGATGCTGGCCGGCAGCACGCTGGCGGCGGATCCGGCGCTGCGCTACAACACGGTCGAGTTGCAGGCCGAGGCACAGCGCGAACTCGCCAACGATACGGTGAGCGCGAGTCTGTACGTGGAATTGAACGACGCGAATCCGGCGGCGCTCGCCGCCGCGTTGAACAAGGCCGCGAACGAGGCGCTGCGCGCGGCGCGCGAGTATCCGGCCGTACATGCACGCTCGGGCAACAACCAGACCTATCCGGTGTACGCCAAGGGCAATGTGCTGCAGGGTTGGCGCGGCCGCGCCGAGATCCGCCTCGAGAGCAGGGATTTCGAGGCGGCCTCGCGCTTAATCGGCAAGCTGCAGGCGGGAATGCAGCTCGCCAATACGGCCTTTTCGGTTTCCTCCGAGGCGCGGCGGCAGGCGGAGAACGAGCTGATTGCGGAGGCGATCGCCGCGTTCAAAGTGCGCGCGGACATCGTGCGGCGCGCGCTGGGCGGGCGCAGCTACAAGATCCAGCGCTTGAATGTGAGCACCGGCTACAGCGCGCCGCCGCCGCGCTTTGCCGTCGCGCGCGCCATGGCGGCCGCTGCGCCGGAGGTCGCGCCGCCCAATCTCGAAGGCGGCGTAAGCATGGTCACGGTGACGGTGGGCGGCGCGATTGAAGTGCTCGACTAGCGGCAGTCCATGCGCGCTGCGGTAATCCTCGTACACGGGCTGTGGATGCGCGGCTGGGTGATGCAGGGCATGCGCCTGCAGCTCGCGCGCCGCGGTTACGCGGCCTATACGTTTACTTATCCCTCGATGGCGCAAAGCCTGAACGAGCATGCGCGGCGCCTCGCCGGGCGCATCGCCGAACTGCAGCAGCCCGTGATCCATCTCGTCGGCCACAGCCTCGGCGGCTTGGTGATCCTGCGCTGCCTGAGAGAGCACGGCGAGCAGCGCATCGGCCGCGTCGTGCTGATCGGCACGCCGGTGCGCGCCTGCATGGCGGGGCGACGCATGGAGCACCTGCCCGCGGGCAAGCGGCTGCTGGGTGCGAGCCGCGAAATCTGGCGCAGTCTGCCCGAGCTGTTCCGGCCCCGATGCGAGCTGGGCGTGATTGCCGGCAGTCGACCCTGGGGCCTCGGGCGCGTGTTGATGCGCCTGCCCGGCACCAACGATGGCGTGGTGCGCCTGGAGGAGACCGAGGCGGCGGGGATGCGCGACCGCATCGTGCTGCCGCTCAGCCACAGCGGCATGCTGGTTTCGGCGCAGGTGGCGCGCGAGGTCGCGGCTTTCCTCGAACGTGGAGCGTTCGACCACAAGGGGCGCGGAGCGTTCGATCAAAAGGACCGCGGAGCGTTCGACCGCCGCGCCGCGCAGGATCGGCACGAGGGCCGCTGATGCGCATGCGCTGGCTGCTGCTCGCTGCGCTCCTGCCTTTGCTCGGCGGCTGCGCCACGCTCGGCTACTACTCGCAGGCGGTGCGCGGGCAGATCGATCTCCTGCGCCGCGCCACGCCCATAGAACAGGAGCTCGCGCGCGCTTCCGTTCCGGAGGCAATCAAAGCGAAGCTGCGCGCGGCATTGCGCATCCGCGCGTTTGCCAGCCGCGAGCTTGCGCTGCCCGACAACGGCAGCTTCAGGAGCTACGCCGATCTGGGGCGGCCCTACGTCCTGTGGAACGTGTTCGCCGCGCCGGAATTCTCGATCGAGCCGGTCACCTCCTGCTTTCCGATCGCCGGTTGCGTCAGCTACCGCGGTTATTTCGGCGAGGCCGATGCGCAGGCCGCGGGCGCCGCGTGGCGCGAACGCGGCTACGATGTGTTTGTCGGCGGCGTGCCGGCCTATTCGACCCTGGGCTGGTTCGACGACCCGGTCCTGAGCACCTTCATCCACTACCCCGAAGCCGAACTCGCGCGCCTGATGTTCCATGAGCTCGCGCATCAGCTGGTCTACGTCCGGGACGATAGCCGCTTCAACGAATCCTTCGCGGTTACGGTGGAGCGGGCGGGGGTGGAGCGCTGGCTCGCGCAAAACGGCAACGACCGCGAACGTGCAAGCTATGCGCGCCTGCGCACGATGCGCCGCGGCTTCGTTGCGCTGCTGGTGAAGTATCAGTCGATCCTGAAGCAATATTATCGGCAGGATTTGCCGGCCGAGGAAATGCGCCTGGGCAAGGCGCAGCGCTTCGCCCAGATGGAGGAGGAATATCGCGCGCTCAAGGCCTCATGGGGCGGATTTGCCGGCTTCGACCGCTGGTTTGCCGGCAAGCCCAACAACGCTACGCTGGCCTCGGTGGCGCTGTACAACGAGTTCGTTCCGGCCTTCACCGCGCTGCTCGCGCGCGAAGGCGGCGACCTGCCGCGCTTCTACGCCGCGGTGAAACAGTTGGCGCAACTGCCCAAGGACGAACGCGATGCGCGCCTGCGGTCCGTTCTGAAAAATTGAGGTGCCGCGCATCGCAGGGACTAATTGTTAGGTACGGTGCGTTGCAATGAACGAAAGGTCTTGCGCGCTGCGCGCGCCAACCGTGTTTTCTATGCGGATGAAAAGCACATCCGCATAGAAAACACGGTTATGGATAAAATCAAGGCTCTTCTGCAAATCAAGTGGGTATTTCGAAAGGGTGAATCGTCTGAAAGCCGCATGGAATAAGGGTTTGCGGGGTTCGTGAGCATGGAAAAATCTGGCATGATTTGCGCATGGCTAAATCTC
>JAJZUK010000195.1 GCA_021847125.1 Pseudomonadota bacterium
GCCGCAGGCCATCGCCTCCAGCGCGGCATTGGGGAAAGGGTCGTAGAGCGTGGGCAGAACGAAACAGTCCGCCATGCCGTACCAGGGTTTGACGTCGGCCTGGCCGCCGGTGAAATGCACGCGCGCAGACAGCCGGGCCTGCTCCGCCACGCGGCGCAGGCGCGCAAGTTCCTTGTCCGCACCCACCACCACCAGATGCGCGTCGCGCACGCCGGAGAGTGCGCGCAGCAGTTGCGGCAGGCCTTTGCGCCTGAAGCCCGAACCGACGAACAGGAACACCATGGCCGCGTCTGCGATGCCGAGTTCTGCGCGCTTGCGTTTGCGCCAGGCCTCGCGCAGGCGCGGATGAAACGCATCGAGATCCACACCGTTGTAGATCACGTGCAACTTGGCCTCGGCCAACCCGAAATGCCGCCGCAGTTCCTCCTTCACCATGTTCGAATTGCAGATCACGGCGCGCAGGGTGGCGCTGTGGAACAGACGCTTTTCGGCTGCGAGCGTGTACCAGTGATACGGATTGAGCGTGAGCGCCATGCGTTCCCACAGGCCGGCGGCGCGCTTGCGGTTGACGAGCCACTGGCGATGCACCCCGTCCCCGGCGCGGTAGACGTCGCAGCAGCTGATGCGCTCGTGCGACTGCACCAGGTCGAAGCTATGCGCTTTGACGGCGGCGCAGACGGCGCGGGCAAAGCCCCAGTCGCGCCACACCCGGCCGATATAGAAAGGGTCGCAACGGATCAGGCGCCGCTGTTCGCCCGCCCCGGGCGCGTCGGACCACGCCCGGGCGAGGAGAGTGAGCTCAACGTCCTGCGCCGCAAGCGCCGTCATCGCCCGCTCGACGAAGCGCTCGGCGCCGCCGTAGGGGTTGTAGCGCTGGCGTACCAGGGCGATTTTCAACTAGCGCGACTGCAAGGCTTGGACTGCCTGCAGTACCGCAGACACAGGCAGGGTGCTGAGGCATTCGCTCAGCTTGCCGCCGCCGCAGCCGTCGTTGCCGCAGGGGCGGCAGGTATGATCGGACGCGACCACGCGGTGCGGCACCTGCCACGGGCCCCAGTCGAACTCGCCGCTGGGACCGAACAAAGCCACCACCGGCGTCTGCACCGCGCTGGCGATATGCATGGGTGCGGAATCGACACCGACGAACAGTTTCGCGTTGCGCGTGAGCGCGCCCAGCTGCTTCAGCGTGAGCTTGCCCGAGACGTCGGCGAAAGGCGTCGTCGCGAGCTCGGCGATGCGCCGGACCAGCTCGAGTTCCGCCGCCTCCGGGGCGGCACTGACCACCACGCGCTCCCCCAGCGCCTGCAGCTTGTCGATGAGCTCGGCGGTTTTCTGCGCCGGCCAGCATTTGAATTGCCAGCGCGAGGCGGGGTGAATATGGATATAGCCACCGCGCACGAGCCCGTGCTCGCCGAGCAAACGTACGACTTCGCGTTCCGCCTCGTCGCCGGGCACGAAACTCAGCCCGCGCTCCCCTTCCCCCGGTTGCACGCCGATGCGGCGTAAAGCGTCGAGATTCAGTTCCACCACATGGCGCCGCCCATTGCTCGGCAGCGGATACAGATGGCTGAAACTGGCCTTCCACCAGGCATGCGCCTTGGGATAAGACGCGGCGACGCGGTAGCGCGGCGCGAGCAGGCGCGCGAGCCAGGCGCCGCGCGGATGCTCGGTCAGATGCAGCAAGAGATCGTATTCGCGCTCGCGCAGCCGCTGCAGCAGGTTCCATTCGGTGCGCGCCTGGGCGCTCCAACCCAATGCCTTCCAGCCGCGGTCCACGCCGAACAGCTGCGACAGCGCCGGGTTGCCGGCGAGCATGGCCGCAGTATCGGCATAGACCAGGGCGTCGATTTCCAGATGCGGCGCCTGCGCCTTGAGCACGGAGAAAACCGGCGAGGCGAGCAGCACATCGCCGTGGTGGCGCAGCTTGGTCACCAACACGCGGCGGATACTCTGCAAATCGACGCCGTCTTTCAGCATGGCATCACAATAGCAGAGAACCCCAGGGTGGAGAACCCTAGCGCAGCTCTGCGAGCAGCTGCTCGATGTTCAAATGCTCCGTCATCGCATCGGCCAGGCGATCGATGCTCGCTTCGCGTAATGCGTTGTAATCGAGCGGCAGCGGACGTTCCAGGCCGGCCCAGGCGAGCAACGCGACGCAGGCTTCGGGTGCGTCGAACAGGCCATGCAGGTAAGTAGCCAAAATCTGTCCGTCTGCCGACTGCGCTCCGTCGCGACGGCCATCGTCGAGCTCGATCGCGGCGCGCGCGAGCGCGGGCCCGGTCGAGACGCCCATGTGGATCTCGTAGCCGGCAACGCGCGCGCCCGAGCCGACGAGCCGCCCGTCCACCTGCTGCAAGCGCTTTTGCGGATCGAGCGTGGTTTCGAAATCGAGCAGGCCCAGTCCCGGCCGACTGCCGGCCGCGCCCTCAAGGCCATGCACGTCGTTCAGCCGTGTGCCGAGCATCTGCATGCCGCCGCAGATGCCGACGAGTTTGCCGCCGTAGCGCAGGTGCCGCCGGATTTCCACAGTCCAGCCTTCGCGCTCCAGCCAGGCGAGATCGGCCTGCACGCTTTTGCTGCCCGGCAATACGATCAGGTCGGCGCGCGGAATGCGCATGCCCGGCCCGATGAATTGCAGATCAACCTGGGGATGCGCGCGCAGAACGTCCAAGTCGGTGTGGTTGCTGATACGCGGCAGGACCGGCACGATCACGCGCAAACGCCCGCCTGCCACTTTTCCTCCCTGCTCCGTCTTGATCGCGTCCTCGGCATCGAGATGCAGGCCGTGAAGATAGGGCATCACCCCGAATGCCGGTTTGCCGGTTTTGCGCTCCAGCCACTCCACGCCGGACTGCAGCAGACCGATGTCGCCGCGAAAGCGGTTGATCACGAAACCGCGCACGCGTTCGCGCTCGGAGTCCGACAGGCATTCCAGCGTACCCAGAAAATGCGCGAACACGCCGCCGCGGTCGATGTCGGCCACCAGGATCACCGGGCAATCGACCGCCTCGGCGAATCCCATATTGGCGATGTCGCGCTCGCGCAGATTGATCTCGGCCGGGCTGCCCGCGCCTTCCACCAGCACGCAGTCGTATTGTGTCCGCAAACGGCCGTAGGACGCGAGCACTGCGGACATCGCGATTGACTTGTACGCATGATAGGCGCGCGCATCCATGTCGGCGAGCGCCTTGCCCTGGATAATGATTTGTGCGCCCACGTCGGAATTCGGCTTCAGCAGTACCGGGTTCATGTCCGCGTGCGGCGGCACGCCGGCCGCCTGCGCCTGCAGTGCCTGTGCGCGGCCGATCTCACCGCCCTGCGCGGTTACGGCGCTGTTCAATGCCATGTTCTGCGGCTTGAACGGCGCCACGCGCACGCCGCGGCGGCGCAGCACCCGGCAAAGACCTGCGACCAGCGTGCTCTTGCCAGCATCGGAGGTCGCGCCCTGCACCATCAATGTTCCGGCGATCCGCTTCCGTCCCATGCCTATTTCGCCGCCTGAACCCAACGCATCACAATGCGCTCGAGTTGCGCCAGCCCTTCGGTGACGGCACTTGGCCCCGGCGAAAGAATATCGGCCGACTTGATCTCGACCGCTTCGGTCGACAGGCAGGCGATGCGCCGGTAGCTCATTTGGGCCGCTTCGCGCGCGCCTGGTCGAGGTTCTGGCACATCCGCTGCGCGCCCTCGAGCACGCGCGGCGTGGGACGGCTGATGAGATCGGCGGGAATCAGAAAGAAATTGTTGCGCGCCGTCGCGGTGAGATGCGGCCATTGTTTCCAGCTTTCCAGGCCGTTCTGTCTGGTCGTATCGAAGATGGCGGTGCCGATCGCCTCCGGATCGGCATCGAGCACCGCTTCGATCGAGACCACCGGCACCAGCGGCTTCAGATCGGCGAACACGTTTTGCCCACCGCATAGCGTAATCACGTCGTTGATGATCTGACTGCCGTTGATGGTCATGAGGGGCTTTTCCCATACTTGATAGAACACTCTCACCGGCGGACGGCCGGCATAGCGCGCGCGCAGTTCGGCTTCGCGCGCCGCAAACGCGCCCGCCGCGGGCAGCGCGACCGCTTCGGTACCGGCCAGCCGGCCGAATTG
>JAJZUK010000196.1 GCA_021847125.1 Pseudomonadota bacterium
GCCGCGGCGCTGCCGTCGCTTGCGGCGCGCGTCGCCTCGAAGGCGCGCTGCTCGGCCGCGCCGTAGCGGGTGACGAGGAAATCGAGCGGTATGGTGAGCAGGGGGCCATCTGCGACCACGATGACTTTCTGCTTTCCGGCCAGGCTGGATGCGATCGGCGCCACCAGGTCCCGGTAGAGCGCATTGAGGTCGGCCGGCTCGATCTCGCGCAGAAACAGCACCGACTCGCCCACAGCCACTTTTTCTATCGCATGCCGGATCGCACGCACGCGTCGCGCCACATCTTCACGCTTGAGCGGCAGATTGACCATCTTGAAGCTGTCGCGCGTGACGGCGAAGATTGCCACCTCCTGCGGCAGCAGCACGTAGGAGAGCAGGACCTCGTCCGGATGCAGCAGCTTTTGCTGCAGTTCCTGCACCGTCACCGGACGCGGGTTGGTCAGTTCCATGAAGCGCGGGTAGTCGCGCCACAGCGCCTCCTCCAGCGCCGCGAGCTCGCTGCTCGCAGCGGCGAGCTGGGCTTTGAGATCGCTGCGGCGCGCGTCCAGGCCGGCCTGGTCCAGCGGCATGGTCACGAGCGCGAGGCGCAGGTTCTCTATTTTCTCCTGCAGTTCCTCGCGCTTGCGCTTGACCTTCAGGAACACCGGATCGGAGGAGAACTTGGCCACGTCGGCCTGGCGCATCATTTCAGTGAAAACGCGGCTCTGGTTGCGCGAAGCGAGCTCGAGCACCTCGCGGTCGTAGCCCGCCTGGGGCGAGGCGCGATGCAGCTGCAGCAGCACCTTGATGGTTTCGAGATAGATGTTGCCGTACTGGCCGAGGAAAGCGGCGCGCGTCTCCTCCGACAGTCCGCGCGTGCGCACGTAGAGGTAGTCCAGCGTGTCCGCCGCTTCCTTGTAGAACGGCAGCGCCTCGCGATAGCGCCCGCGCTTCGCCAGCGCGTAGCCGAGGCGGCTGCTGTTGAGCAGCAGGATGCGCGGGTTGCCCGCCTGGCGCGCGATGTCCACCGCCTTGCGGTACAGCGCTTCGGACTCGACCAGCTTGCCCTCGCGGTCGAGCAATACCGCCAGCGTGGTCAGCATGGCCGCGGTATCCGGATGCAGCGGACCCAGGCGCTTTTCCAGGATCGCGAGCGCGCGCCGCTGCAAGGGCTCGGCCTCCTGCGGCCGGCCGCGCCGGTCGAGGTAGGTGCTCAGATTGTTGAGCGTGTTGGCCGTGGCCGGGTGTTCCGGACCCAGCGTGCGCTCCTGGATCGCCAGGGCTTTGCGAAACAGGCTCTCCGTTTCCGTATAGGCCTGCAGATTGGATTGCGCCTGGGCGCGCGCCTCGCTCGGCGACAGCAGTTCATCCTTGCCCTGCTCCTGCAGCACATTGGCCAGGTTGTTCATGCTGGTCGCCGTATCCGGGTGGTCCGTGCCCAGCACTTTTTCGCGTATTGCAAGCGCGCGCCGGTGCACTGCCTCGGCCTCCTTGAACTTGCCCTGCATGTACAGCACGTTGCCCAGGTTGGACAGGCTGGTCGCAGTGATCGGATGTTCCTTGCCCAGGGTTTTTTCGTGGATCGCGACCACCCGATAGCTCAGGCTCTCCGCCTCCTGGTATTGGCCGCGCTCGGCCAGCTCCTGCGCGCGCGCGCTCAATTGCTTGGCGTCTTCGGCCGCAGCGCCGCCGGCGGTCTCGCCGAACTTGCCCTGCAGGTCCAGCACCCGTCCGAGGTTGGACAGGGTGGTCGCCGTATCCGGGTGCTGCTTGCCCAGGGTTTTCTCGAGGATGTGCAGCGAGCGGCGCAGCAGCGTTTCGGCGCTCGGATAGTCGCCCAGCTTCTCCAGCACCAGGGCCAGATTGTTCAGCGCGGCCGCGGTGCTTACATCCTCCGGCCCCAGCCGCTGCTCGTAGATCGCGAGCGCGGCGCTGAAATTCTTCTGCGCCTCGGCATACTTTCCCTGGCGCATCTGCGCGTCGGCAAGGACATTGAGGCTGGTCGCGGTATCGGGGTGGCTGTCGCCGAATATCCTGCGCGCCTCGGCCACCAGCTGCTGCGCAGTCGCTTCGCCGTTGGCGTACTCGCCCTTGGCGATCTGGCCCTCGGCCCGGTCCATCAGTTCCTGCCAGTGGCGGTCGTCGACGCGCCTGGCCTGCTGCGCCGGCTGCGGCACGGCCTTGCGCCGCGCCTGCGGCTTCTGGATTTGCGCCGTCTGGCCGTAGGCCGGCGCATCCGCGCCCAGCGCGAGCATAGCCGCCAGCATCGGCAACAGCAGACGCGCAGCAGGAACCAGCAGCTTCATCGACCCCACACGAACGAGCCCGGAAGTGGCCGATTATAGAGAAACGCGGCGCGGCGCGCGCCCTAGCAATACATCGGAAGCTGCTGAAATGCGGGATTTAAAGGGGGCGTGCCCCCTTTTCGACAACCTGTCTAGCAGCGCTGGCAGGCGTAGATGCGCGCGAGGAAAGTCGGGGCGTCGGTTTCGCGCGGCCCCTCCAGCGCTGTCGCACGACGGGGCGCGCCGGCCTGCGCCAGGGGCTCCCCGACCCAGTTCGCGCACAGCACTTCGGCGCTATAGTCCTGTTCCGAATTTTCCTGTTCGGCAAACAACCGGCTCAACAATCGCATGGCTCATCCGCTCCGGGTAGGGGCGGAAAACCACCGCCTCAAGCTTGGTAACGGACAAGCCGCGAAAAGGTTGAGGGCCGCGCAAAAAAATCTTGGACCGCTGACAGCGCGGAGGAAACTACCCCGGATCCGGCGCGCTAAACGCTAATGGCCGCGGCAGATCAGGATGCTGCAGGGCGCGTAGTCGAGCAGGGAAGCGCCCACCGAGCCCTTCCACCAGCGCGCCGCAAACGACAGCTTCTGCCGGTGTCCGAGCACGATCAGGTCGGCTCCCAAGTCGGTGGCGACGCGGCAGATTTCCTCCACCGGCTCGCCCACGGTCAGGTGCCCGGTGGTATTGAAGCCCTTCTCCTTGAGCAGCTTGATCCCCTCGTCGAGGATCTCCTGCGTGCGCTTCTTCTCCTCTTCCAGCAGTTCCTCCGGCAGAAACCCCTCAGTCAGGAACAGGCTGGGCGGCATCCCGGCCACCGCCAATAGATGCGTTTCGGCCTTGAGAAATTCCGCGACTTCGGCGCTTTCCAGCAGCGCCGAGCGGCCCTCGCGCGATCCGTTGAATGCCATCAGGATTTTCTTGTACATGTTTACCCGCCCTCCTCCTAGAGAACAAAATTCGCAGGACCCCTCCCGCTCGACTTTGACCCTATGCTGGGTCATTCGTTATCGCAAACCAACAATCCCTAACAGACTTCATTTTGTTAGGGCCTGATTTAGGGGAGCACGAGAGGAAGTATCCCCTCGTATTGTTACATTTAATAAGTATCGTCCCCGCGACCGCGGCTGGCAAGGAGTTCCTGCCGGCCGCGATCGGCGACCACGGCCGCACGCCTGCCGACATCCTGGAATGGAGGTAAAATTCCGGCCACTCCCCCCGCTATCCCGAATCAGCCCCGCCGCACCTACCCACCGTCAGGAGATTCCTCACCATGCTGGACGCCTACATTTACGATGGTCTTCGTTCGCCATTCGGCCGCCACGCCGGCAAGCTCGCCGGGGTGCGCCCGGACGACCTCGCCGCCGAACTCATCGCCGCGGTGGTCAAGAAGGCCGGGGTCAAGCCGGAGCAGATCAGCGACGTGCTGCTGGGCAACGTCAACCAGGCGGGCGAAGATTGCCGCAACGTCGCGCGCTTTGCCGCGCTGCTGGCCGGCCTGCCGCCGCGCACGCCGGGCGCCACGGTCAACCGCCTGTGCGCGAGCGGCCTGCAGGCCACCCTGGACGCGGCGCGCGCGATCAGCTGCGGCGAAGGCGCACTCTACATCGCCGGCGGCGTGGAGAGCATGTCGCGCGCGCCGTACGTCATCGGCAAGTCCGAGTCTGCCTATTCGCGCGACGTGAAAATGTACGACACCACCATAGGCGCGCGCTTCATGACCCCGCGCTTCGCCAAGCTGTACGGCACCCCCTCCATGCCGGAAACCGGCGACAACGTGGCCAAGGA
>JAJZUK010000197.1 GCA_021847125.1 Pseudomonadota bacterium
TAGCGTTCAAATCGCGATTCCAGACTTTTGGCCACAGCACACCTCCAAAATCACTTGAAGATGTCGCTATAATGCCTTATTATTTAACACAGTACAACTACAACGTGAGCTTTCAATTCCAGCCGGAGTCCGGTTATGACAGCGGACCTAGATCGGCACCCGTATCGCCCAACAGTGCCCACTTTTGCCCTGGTCGGGGAGCCATCCAGGGCTCGAACCGGCTGATCGAGTCCCAAGGCATGGCCATATGCCAAATCCAATAGCAAGGTCGGACAGCTTTCCCAGGCTAGGGTAACGAGCGCGGGTTGCGAACGGCGCGCGCACTACGCGCCTGCGTACCCTCAGCGTTTCGCATCGGTGCCGAACCAGCGTCCGCGCAACAGCCTGATACCGGAGAGCAGCTTCTGGCCCAAGGTCGAGTTGCTCAGCTGTTCCGATTTTTTCACCTGATGCTGGCGCAGCAGCTGCGGTGCTTGGCGGAAGGTCAGGTAGCGCTCCAGCGCGGCCTCGATGTGCTGCTTCAGCAGCTTGACGTTGACCGGCTTGTTGAGAAAACGGAAGATCTGCGCCTCGTTGATCAGGCGGATCACCAGTTCCGAATCGGAAGCGGTGGTGAGGACGATGGTCAGGATCTGCGGATACTCCTGCTTCAGCAGCTTCAGCATCGCCGTGGTGTCCTCGTGCCCGGCTTCGACGTCGGCCACCACCACCGAGATTTCCTGCGTCTGCATGGCGTTGAGCGCGGCGTCCAGGCTGTTGGCGTAGCAGACCGGGCAGCGGCTGCCGATCAATTCCCGCGCCACGCGGAATACTTCCTGGTCGTTGTCGATCACCAGCACGCCCGCGCTCATGCTCTGCGGCAGCGCCACCGGCGCCGCCCTGGCGTCGGCCAGCTCGAGGGCGATGGTCACCGCTTCGGCCACGGTCTGCTGCAGTTCCTGGTTGTCCCAGGGCTTGCTGATGAAGCGGTAGACCTGGCCGTCGTTGATCGAGCCGACGATGGAGGCGAGATCAGAGTAGCCGGTGAGCAGGATGCGCACGCTCGCGGGCGAAATTTCGCGTGCCTGGCGCAGCAACTCGACGCCGGGCATGATGGGCATGCGCTGGTCGCTGATGATCACGTGCATCGAGTACTTCTTCATGAACTCCAGCGCCTTCCTGCCGTCGGTGGTGGCGAACACGTGGTAGCGCGCGCGAAACATCGATTTCAGCGCGGACAGGATGCGTTCTTCGTCGTCCACCACCAGCATGCGCGCCTTTTTCACGCTGCGGTCCAGGGTGATGGCGCCGTCGGCGCCGGCTTGCTGCGGGGTCGCGCCGGCGGCCGCGGCCTGCGCCTCGACGCCGGCATTGATCAAATGCGCCGCATCGAGCAGTCCCGCGCCAGGCACCGCGGCGGCCTGCGCCGGGGCCTGTTGCGCCAGACTCGCCTCGATCGCCAGCCTGAACGCCACCGCAAATTCGCGCGCGCTCTGAAACCGCTCCTCCGGCTTCTTCGCCAGAGCGCGCTGCAGCACCCGGTCCACCAGGGTTGACAGCGCCGGGTTGAGGCTGGTCGGGTCGGCGGGGCGCTGGTTGAGCACCTGCTGCATCACCGTCACCGTGGTGCCGACGAAAGGCTTGACGCCGGTCAGCAGGTCGTAGGCGATCACGCCGACCGCGTACAGATCCGTCGCCACGACGATGGGCAGACCCAGAAACTGTTCCGGCGCCATGTAGTGCGGCGTGCCGAGCACGTCGCCATGCTGCGTCAGTTCGGACGCTTCGGTATGCGCGATGCCGAAGTCGCTGATCTTGATGCCGCCATCCTTGTTGATCATGATATTCGACGGCTTCATGTCGCGGTGCACCACGCCCGCCGCATGCGCGTGGCCGAGCGCTTCGAGCACCTGGCCGATGATCTCGCCGACTTCGCGCAGGTCGTAATTCGCGTGCTGCTGCAGGTGCTCGTGCAGCGTCTTGCCGTTGACCAGTTCCATCACGATGTAGGCGAGCGTCTCGTCCTCGCCATAGTCGTAGATCTGCACGATGCCCGGATGGGCGAGCCTGCCGACCACCTGCGCCTCGTGGCGGAAGCGCGCGAGCAAATGCTGCAGTTCATCCTCGTCGAGCGAGGACTTGGCGATGGTCTTGATTGCGACTTCGCGCGAAATGGCCGGATCGAAACCCTTGTAGACGGCGCCCATGCCCCCGCGGCCGAGCACCTCCCGGATTTCGTATTTCCCGATCTTGGCCGGATGGGTCACGCCGGCTGTTTCCTAGCCGGCAAGCTCGGCATCGGCCGGCGGTTTCTCGGGAAGCCATACCGTGAATCGGGTGCCTTTGCCCGCTTCCGAGGCGACTTCTATGCGTCCGCCGTGCTGCTGCACGATCTTGTAGGAAATCGAAAGTCCGAGCCCCGTGCCCTTGCCGATTTCCTTGGTGGTGAAAAAGGGATCGAAAATCTTCGGCAGCACCTCCGGCGCAATGCCCTTGCCGTTGTCGGCGACCTCGACCGCGACGCCGCCGCTGTCGGCGCGCGTGGTGAGCGTTATCTCCCCGCCGGTGGCGGGAAGCGCCTGAGCCGCATTGGTGATCAGATTGAGAAACACCTGGTTGATCTGCGAGGGTGCGCAGGTGATGGCCGGAATCTCGCCGAACAGCCGGTTGACCTTGACCGCCTTGAGCATGTGCCGCGCAAGGCCCAGCGAGCTCGTGAGGCCGTCGTTCAGATTGAAGCTGGTGACCTTGCTGCGGTCGAGGCGGCTGAAGTCCTTGAGGTTGCCGACGATTTCCGTCATTTCGCCGATGCCGTACAAGCCGTCCTGGACCAGGCCGCCGAGTTCGGTCAGCACGCGCTCCTGCTTGAGCTTGGCGAGCAGCGCCGCGGTCTGGGCGAACTGCCGGTTCAGCGCTTCGGGGTTTTCCTTGCCCGCGCGCAGCAGCGCCAGCAGGCTCTCGCTATGCTCGACCGCGGACGCGATCTGCGGCAGCCGCTCGTTGACCGTGCCCAGGCTGTTCTTCACGTAGGCGAGCGGCGTGTTGATCTCGTGCGCGACGCCGGCGACCATCTGGCCGAGCGAGGACATTTTCTCCGACTGGATCAGCTGCGCTTCGGATTCCTTAAGGTGGCGCAGGGCTTCGGACAGTTCGCGCGTGCGCTCGATCACGCGCCGCTCCAGGCTTTCGTTCGCCGCCTTGAGCCGCACGCCCAGGTAGCCGACGCCGATCAGCAGGGCCGCGGCGTAGGCCAGCAGATACACGCGATACAGCTCCTTCATCTGCAGCGTGGCCTCGAGCTCGCGGTTGAACGAAAAGTTCATCTTGTCCAGGCGCGGGCCGGAAGACAGGGAGGAGACGCGGGCGAACAGTTGCTCTTCCAGCGGCTTGTGCTTGAGCAGTTCCTGCACCGCGCCCGCGATCGCGCCGGCCTGCTCGCGCGCGCTGTCGCTGATTCCCGCGGCCAGATCGCGCACCTGGCCCGCCGCCATTTCGAGGCTCAGCGGGGGCGCCGCCCGCCCCATCCAGTAATACTGCTGCGCAAAGGCGCTAAGCTGGTTCAGCGCCAGGTGCAGCTGCTGCTGCTTGGCGTCGCCGGCGCGCGGTTCGCCGGCTTGCGCGCCGATCGCGGCCGCGCCGGAGAGCACTGCGTGCAGCGCGATCTTGACGCTCGCGCTTTCGCCCTTGTATTTCTCCACTAGATCCGCTTTCTCCAGCACCGCCTTGCCGAGTTCGCCCAGGCCTTCGCTCAAGGCCGCGCTGTCGGCTTGCGGCACCGCGGCGCGCAAGCTGGCGAGCGCCTTCTTTGCGGTCGCGCTGCGGTTGGGCGCCGCCGGCTGGTTCGGGTCGATCTCGCCGCGCTCGCGCAATACATCGATATCCCAGCGCCCGTCTATTTCGCGCAGGGTGTCGAGCAGCGCCGCGATGTCGTTGCGCTCGCGCAAGTCGACCGCCTGGGTCTTGTCGTAGAGAAACGCCAGCGCGGCGGTGAGCGCCAGTGCGACGATGGCGGTCAGAACATGGCGCAAGTGATTGCTCATGGTGTCACCCTGTGTTTGCGCACGCGGCCGAG
>JAJZUK010000198.1 GCA_021847125.1 Pseudomonadota bacterium
CGGCGGTTGGCCTGCGATTCGCCGGCGAATGCGGCTTTCAGATTTTCCTCGGTTTTCGAGCCTTTGAGTTTCATGATTCCTCCGGTTGATCAATCCAGCACATTAAATAAACAATATATCAACTTACTGCCCACGACACTTTGCGAAATATCAAATGAGCATAAGTAATATAATTAAATCAATAATATATGGAAGTTAATTTCAATATTCCAAATATTAGAATAAGTTTAATTCAATAGGACTGCACTGTCAAACGCCACCACCGCTCGCTGCTCGAGCGCGCGCTTCGTCTCAGCGGCCGAGGGCCGCCCCGATCTCGGCAAAAGTCTGCGCCACTTCCGTGGTGTGAATGGCGACGCCAAGCTGACGCGCAATCTGCGATGCCGAAAAAATCCCGCGTACCGCCTGCGATTTGCCGTCGCTGTCAAAATCGATCGCCAGGGCATGCTGGCGCCCGGAATGCTGCAGAGTCGCCACGACATGCCCCACCTCGGCGTGGCGCAAATCGTCGTGCAGCAGCACTTCGAGCTTGTCGCGCGGAGTCATGATATCGCGCACGCGGATCTCCTGGCGCCTGATGCCGCGCTCGAGCGCG
Source organism: Pseudomonadota bacterium (assembly GCA_021847125.1). Next base: position 596 of record JAJZUK010000198.1, read on the forward strand.
AACTGCACCGGCTTTTCGCCCAAGATGTCATTCGCGGTGATCAGCCCCAGCACCTGCCGCTCCTCGTCGGTAACCAGCAACAAGCGCACGCCGCGCCGGATCATGAAGCGGTTGGCAGCATCCAGCGGCGCTTCCAGATCGATGGTCGCCGCCGGAATCTGTCTCAGATCGGTCATTACCGCGAGCGCAGGTGAATCGATGCGCACGCGTTCCGGGTCCTGGCCCGGCAGATGATGGCGCGCCCCGCTTTGCAGGTGGTGTGCGGTCAGGGGATGGTATTCGCGCTTCATCTCGTGCTCCCTTTATCGGATCGTGCGCAACCTGCGCCTGCGACGCGCACGCGGCGGCGAAACTGCCTCATTCATCGCACCGAGCGCAGTGCGTGATCGCGTTTGTGGTGAATGGAATCCCGATTCAGGTAGCGCGCAAGCTCGTTCAGCGCCTGGGCGTAGACGTCGCGCTTGAATTCGATCACGGATTCCAGCGGTATCCAGTACTCATGCCAGCGCCAAGCGTCGAACTCGGGGTGCTCGCTTGCGCGCAAGGATACGTCGCTGTCGCGCGCCACCAGCCGCAGCAGGAACCAGATTTGCTTCTGGCCCCGGTAGCTGCCGCGCCATTCACGCCTGATCCACTGCGCCGGCACGTCGTAACGCAGCCAGTTTCTGGTGCGGCCAAGGATCTTGACGTGGTGGGCCTTCAGCCCCACCTCTTCCTCAAGCTCCCGGAACATTGCCTGCTCCGGGGTTTCACCGTGCTTGATTCCGCCTTGCGGAAACTGCCAGGAATGCTCCTTGATGCGTTTGCCCCAGAATACCTCGTTCCTCGCGTTACACAGAACAATGCCGACGTTCGGGCGATAGCCGTCACGGTCGAGCATGATACTTTCATCCTAAGCTGATATTTGCACCATTCTTCCACAATTCGCAGCGCAATGAAAGCGGCCTAAGGTCGCGCGATCTTCGAGTAAAATAGCGGCGCTCAAATCACTGGAATTCCCATGCGTGTTTCGCAGTTTTTTCTCTCCACCCTGAGAGAAGCCCCCGCCGACGCGGAAATCGTCAGCCACAAGCTGATGCTGCGCGCCGGCATCATCCGGCGCCTCGCCGGCGGCATCTACACCTGGATGCCGCTGGGCCTGCGCATCGTGCGCAAGGTCGAGGCCATCGTGCGCGAGGAAATGAACCGCGCCGGCGCCGTGGAACTGTCGATGCCGGTGGTGCAGCCGGCCGAGTTGTGGCAGGAATCCGGCCGCTGGGAAAAGTACGGCGCGGAATTGCTGCGCTTCCAGGACCGGCACCAGCGCGACTTCCTGATCCAGCCGACTTCCGAAGAAGTGATCACCGACCTCGCGCGCAGCGAACTCAAGAGCTATCGCCAGTTGCCGGTGCATTTCTACCAGATCCAGACCAAGTTCCGCGACGAGCGCCGGCCGCGCTTCGGCATCATGCGCGGGCGCGAGTTCACGATGAAGGACGGCTACTCCTTTCACGCCGACCACGCCGACCTGCAGCGCGAATACACCAACATGTACGACGCCTACACGCGCATATTCACGCGGCTGGGGCTCAAGTTCCGCGCCGTGAGCGCCGACACCGGCGCCATCGGCGGCACCGGCTCGCACGAGTTTCATGTGCTGGCCGACGCGGGCGAGGACGCCATCGCCTATTGCCCGGATTCGGACTACGCCGCCAATGTCGAACTGGCCGAGGCGCTGGCGCCGCAATTGCAGCGCGCGGCGCCCGCGGTGCCGCTGCGCAAGCTGCCGACCCCCGGCAAGACCCGCTGCGAGGACGTGGCCGAGCTGCTCGGCGCGCAGCTTGCGCAAACGGTCAAGGCGATCGCCGTGATGCACGAGGACGAGTTCGTGCTGCTGCTGCTGCGCGGCGATCACAGCCTGAACGAGATCAAAGTCCAGAAACTGCCCGGAATGGACCCGTTTCGCTTCGCCACCGATGCCGAGGTCGAACGCCATCTGGGCTGCAAGCCGGGCTATATCGGCCCGCTGGGCGCAGCTGCGGCGATCAAGGTCGTCGCCGACCGCGCGGTCGCGGTCATGGCGGACTTCATTTGCGGCGCTAACGAAGAAGGTTACCACCTCGGCGGCGTCAATTTCGGCCGCGACCTGCCCGAGCCCGCGCTCGTCGCCGATATCCGCAACGTCGTGCCGGGCGACCCCAGCCCCGACGGCAAGGGGCCGCTCGAACTCTGCCGCGGCATCGAGGTCGGACACATCTTTCAATTGCGCACCAAGTATTCCGAGGCGATGAAGGCGGTATTCCTGGATGAGTCGGGCAAGTCGCGCGCATTCGAAATGGGTTGCTACGGCATCGGCGTGACGCGCATCGTCGGCGCCGCCATCGAACAGAACCACGACGCCCGCGGCATCATATTTCCGCAGCCGATCGCGCCGTTCCAGCTGGCGCTGGTACCCATCGGCTACAAGAAGAGCGCACAGGTGCGGGAAACCTGCGAGCGGCTGTATCAGGAATTTGGCGCGGCCGGCATCGAAGTGCTGCTCGACGACCGCGACGAGCGTCCGGGCGTGATGTTCGCCGACATGGAACTCATCGGCATTCCGCATCGCGTCGTCGTGGGCGAGCGCGGGCTGAAAGAGGGGAAACTCGAATACCAGGGGCGATGCGAGCAGGCGCCGACGGCAGTCGCTGTGAACGAACTGCTCGCCTTCGTCAAAGCGAGGTTATGCGCGCACTAGCGCGCTGGGCGCTGGGCCTGGCATTGCTGTGCGCACGGAGCGCGGCAGTCGCCGGCGCGCAGGTGTACGAACCGCTCGCCACGGACGTGCAAACCGCGCTGTCCAAGGCGGTGAGCGATCGTGCGCCGCTGATCTCCGCGTTCAGATCCAAAGTCGACGAGGTCAACTGGCTCAGCGCCATGTCGCGGCGGCTGGACACGCGCATGCGCGACTACAAGACGCGCATCGCGTTCCTGAAATCGGTGCACTATGAAGCGACCCGCGCCGGCCTCGACCCGCAGCTCGTGCTCGGCCTGATTCAGGTCGAAAGCAGATTCAAGAAATACGCCGTTTCGCGCGCCGGCGCGCGCGGCTACATGCAGGTCATGCCGTTCTGGACCAAACTCATCGGCGCGAAAGGCGACGACTTGTTCGACATGCGCAAGAATATCCGCTACGGCTGCGTCATCCTGCGCCATTACCTCGACGTGGAGAAGGGCGATCTGTACCGCGCGCTCGGACGCTACAACGGCAGCCTGGGCCGGCCCCAATATCCGCGCGCGGTGGAGTCGGCGTGGAAGCACCGCTGGCACTATGACGGCAGGCTTTCCTGATGGATGCCGGCGCTAGACAGCCGAATGCGTTCTGCTCGTTCCGTATAATGCGGGTGTCCGCTCGCTAGTTGGCCGCACATGCCGGAAATACTGGTCCTGTATTACAGCCACCGCGGCGCCGTCAGGGAAATGGCGCGGCTGGTG
>JAJZUK010000199.1 GCA_021847125.1 Pseudomonadota bacterium
CCATGCCGCTCACGCTGCCGGTATTCGTGGGTGTGCCGATCCGCAGGAAAGCGGTGTATTTCCCCGGTTCGACCATCGGCAATTTCACCCCGCAGGAGGCGATCGAGTTTTTGCAACTCGCCCGGCGCATGGTCGGCGCGGGCGGCGCGCTGCTGATCGGCGTCGATCTGAAGAAGGACAAATCGCTGCTCGACGCCGCCTACAACGACGCCGCAGGCGTGACCGCCGCATTCAACCTCAATCTGCTCGCGCGCATCAACCGCGAGCTCGGCGGCGATTTCCAGCTGCGGCGCTTCCGCCACCACGCGTTCTACGACGGGAACAAGGGCTGGATCGAGATGCACCTCGAAAGCCTGGCCGCGCAGTTCGTGCACGTCGGCAGCGAGCGCTTCCACTTCCGCCAGGGCGAAACCATACTCACCGAGATTTCCTGCAAGTACAGCGTCGAAGAATTTCGTGCCGTGGCGCAGCGCGGCGGCTTCGCGCCGGGTGAGACCTGGACCGACGCCGCCAACCTGTTCAGCGTGCACGGGATGATCGCGGCCTAGGCGTCTCATCCTCTACCCGCCGACGCTCGCGCCAACGCGAGCGTGGCGCTGCTCTCGTGCTTCCCCGAAACCAGCCCGCGGCAAAGCGACTTTTGCGACGGGTCTTGATTTTTGTCGTGGCGCTATAATTCCGACAAGTCCAAACTCGAATGTCTTCGGGGCGCTGCTTGGCGCCTTGCCCAGAACAGAGGCAGATCATGCAACCCGGCACCGTATTCAATCTCGAGGTCAATCCGAAAATCCCGCAGCGGCTGCAGCGGCTGGAGGAACTCGCCAACAACCTGTGGTACAGCTGGGACATCATGCCCACGCGCGCGCTGTTTTCGCGCCTGGATCCGACCCTATGGAACATCGTCGGCCACAGTCCCAAGGCTTTGCTCAAGCGCATCGATCAGCAGCGTCTGATCGAAGCGGCCGAGGACAAGGTGTTCATCGACAACTACAACCGCGTGCTCTCGGCCTATGACAGCTATCACGGCGAGCAGACGCGCCGCGACGCGGCGGAAGCGCCGCTGGCGCAATCCGAGCTGATTGCCTACTTCTGCGCCGAATTCGGCTTCCACGAAAGCCTGCCGATCTATTCGGGCGGCCTCGGCATACTGGCGGGGGATCACTGCAAGGCCGCGAGCGACATGCGCCTGCCTTTCGTCGGCGTCGGCCTGCTCTACCGCCAGGGCTATTTTTTCCAGACCATAGACAGCTCCGGCAATCAGCGCGCCACCTACGTGGATTCGGATTTCGAGGACCTGCCGATCGCGCCGGTGCATCGCGTCGACGGCTCGGAGTTGAAAATCGGCGTCGATTTCCCCGGGCGCACGGTGATGGCGAAAGTCTGGCACGTGCGCGTCGGCTGCGTGAACCTGTACCTGCTCGACACCGACATCGACGAGAACACCGCGCATGACCGCAATATCGCGCACCAGCTCTACGGCGGCGACCGCACCACGCGCATCGAGCAGGAGATCGTGCTCGGCGTCGGCGGGGTGCGCGCGCTGGCCGCGCTGGGGTTGAAGCCCACGGTCTGGCATATCAACGAAGGGCACGCGGCGTTCCTGATCCTGGAGCGCCTGCGCGCGCTGGTGCAGCAGGGGCTGGACTTCGCCAGCGCACTCGAGGCGGTTGCGGTGAACACGGTGTTCACCACGCATACACCGGTGCCCGCGGGCCATGATCATTTCACCACGCAGATGCTGCTGCATTACTTCCAGGGCTGCTGCGATGAGCTGCGCGTCTCGAGCGAGCAGCTGCTGTCGCTCGGCCTGAGCCCGGGTGCGGCTGAATTCAACATGACTACGCTCGCGGTGCGCGGCTCGCGTTTCCACAACGGCGTTTCCAAGATCCACGGCGGCGTGTCCTCGCACATACTCGGCAACCTGTGGCCGCAAATTCCGGCGGAAGAAAATCCGATCACCTCGATCACCAACGGCGTGCATGTGCCGACGTTCCTGTCGCCGGAATGGGCCGATGCGTTCGACCACTTCCTCGGCTACGGCTGGAGCCAGCGCCTGGGCGACCAGGACTGCTGGGACCAGATCAGCGAAGTGCCCGATCATGTTTTCTGGAGCACGCGCCAGCACCTGAAGTCGCAGCTGCTGCACCTGGTGCGCTACCGCCTGCGCGAACAGAACACGCGCAATCAGGGCAGCGAAGCGCACCTGGACCGGCTGCTTAGCCTGTGCGATCCGGACAACCCGACCGTGCTCATCATCGGCTTCGGCCGCCGCTTCGCCACCTACAAGCGCGCGACGCTGCTATTCGAGAATCTGGACTGGCTGCGCCAGCTGCTGGGCGACCCCTTGCGCCCGGTGCTGTTCCTGTTCGCGGGCAAGGCGCACCCGGCCGACGTGCCGGGGCAGGATCTGATCCGGCGCGTGATGCAGGTGGCACAGATGCCGGAATTCGAGGGCAAGATCCTGCTGGTCGAAGGCTACGATCTGCGCCTGGGCCGGCGCATGGTTTCCGGCGTCGACGTCTGGCTCAACAATCCGGTCTATCCGCTCGAGGCTTCGGGCACCTCGGGCATGAAGGCGGCGCTCAACGGCGTGGTCAACCTGTCCGTGCTCGACGGCTGGTGGGGCGAAGGCTACGACGGCAGCAACGGCTGGGCGATCAAGCCGGCGGCTGCCGGGCTGGACGATGCGAGCCGCAATCGCGAGGAAGCGCGCACGCTTTACGAAATACTGCAGGACCATGTCATTCCGCTGTACTACAAGCGCGAGGCCTGCGGCTATTCGCCCGAATGGGTCAAGCTGGCGAAGCGCTCCATCGCCAGCCTGCTGCCGCGCTTCAATTCCGCGCGCATGCTGGGCGAATATGTCACCAATTGCTATCAGCCCGCCGCGCAGCAGGGCCGCCGCTACGCCGAGAACCAGTTCGAACTCGCGCGTTCGATTGCGGCGTGGAAAGCGCGCGTGCGCGCGGCCTGGCCCGGGGTGGCGCTGCGCCGGCTGGACGAGCCGAAACGGCGCATTCAATTCGGCGACGCCTTGCGCCTCGAAGCGGCATTGAGGCTGAACCAGCTCAAGCCCGAAGACGTGGCGGTGGAATTGCTGATCACGCGCACCGGACTGCAGGGCAAGGAACAAACGACGAGCTACCGCTTCAGCGCGCAAGGCGCCGACGCCGGCGGCGAACGCCATTATGTGCTGGAACTTGCGCCGGAATTCTGCGGCAGGCTGGATATGCGCATCCGCGCCTATCCCTGGCATGAGTTCCTGACCCATCCGTTCGAACTGGGGCTGATGATCTGGGTTTGAACACCGGGGGGCGGATTGCGCGCGAACCGGAGTGGTTCAATGCAGGGGGAGCGATGCGCGATTTCAGTCGGCGCTTGAACGAGGCCTCATCTGCCCCGCCCGAGTTGCTCGTAAATCTCGATGTAGCGTCGCGCGCTCGCATCCCAGCTGAAATCCCTGGCCATGCCGTTGTGCTGCAGTGCGCGCCAGGTCGTGCGCTCACGCCACACGCTCGCCGCGCGCTCGAGCGCGGCGAGCAGCGCGGCCGCGCTCTCCTCGTAAAAGACGAAGCCGCTCGCGCTGCCCGCGGCGAGCGCAGCCGGCGTGCAATCGACCACGGTGTCGGCGAGGCCGCCGGTGGCGCGCACGATCGGCGGCGTGCCGTAGCGCTGGCTGTACATCTGGTTCATGCCGCAGGGTTCGAAGCGCGAGGGCATGAGCAAGGCATCGGCGCCGGCCTCGATCAGGTGCGCCAGCGATTCGTCAAAGCCTATGGTCGCGCTCACGGCCTGCGGATGGCTCCGTGCCAGCGCGGCAAAGCCGCGCTCGAGCGCGGGATCGCCGCTGCCGAGCAGCACCAGCTGCGCCGGCAGCGCGAGCAGCTGCGGCGCGATTTCGAGCAGCCAGTCGAGGCCTTTCTGCTCGGTGAGCCGGCTGATCACGGCGAACAGCGGCACATCGGCGGCGTTCGCCAGACCGAGGCGGGCGCGCAGCGCGCTCTTGTTGACGGCTTTCGCCGCGAGCGTATCGGCACTGTAGCGG
>JAJZUK010000200.1:0-1953 GCA_021847125.1 Pseudomonadota bacterium
GAACCATACGTGGTGCAGCGCATAGTCGACGACCGCGGCAACGTTCTCGCCCAAGCGCAGCCGCCGCGCGCGGGCGACGAAAGCCTGCGCGTGATCGACGCGCGCAACGCCTTCGTCATGGACAGCATGCTGCACGACGTGGTGCGCTACGGCACGGCGGCACGCGCGATGTCGCTGGGGCGCAAGGACTTGGCCGGCAAGACCGGCACCACCAACGAACTGGTCGATGCCTGGTTTGCCGGTTACCAGCCGACGCTGGTGGCGATCGCCTGGATCGGTTTCGACCAGCCGCGCAAACTCGGCAACAGCGAGACCGGCGCGGCGGCCGCACTGCCCATCTGGATGAGTTACATGGGCAAGGCGCTCAATGGCGTACCCGAAACCTTCCAGCCGATTCCGGACGGCGTGGTCAGCGTCAACGTCGATCCCGCTACCGGCCAAGTGACGCCTGAGGGCAAGCTGGGCGAGTACTTCTATCGCGAAAATGTGCCGCCGGCGCAAAAACCGACTGCACCGGCCGAGGCTGCGCCCGCCGCGGAGGGAGCCAAGCCGCCGCAGTTCTAGGCCGGTTGTTCGGCCCGCCACAACAGTCGTTTTGTTGCGGCCCGGCTCGGCGAAGCGCGAGGGGACGACCCCTCGTCTTGTCGCAGCCGCTCAGGCGCCGCCCGTTCCCAGATCCACCGCCTCCCCCGACTGCTGGCGGGCGCAATCCGAGAGCGCTGCAAACAACTCGCCGCCGTCGCGGGTATTCACCCAGCGCGCGCCGTCGTGGCGGAAGTGGTAGCCGCCGGATTTCGCCGCCACCCAGATTTCGCGCATCGCGGCCTGGCTGTTGACGATAATCTTGCTGCCGTTGGCGAACTCGATCTCGAGCACGCCCGTGCCCTTGAACTCGCAGTCAGCATCGATTCCGCTCGCCTCCACGCGGCGATCGATTTCCTGCAGCGTCTGCTCGGCCCGCCGGATGAATTCGCCCTCGTCCATCGATCTGGTACCTGGTGCTCTCATGCTAAAATTTGCCGATGCGTGTCATTGTCACCGCCATCCTGCTTTGTCTGCTGCTTCAGGCCTGCGGCTCCAAGGGCGCACTCGTTCTGCCCGCCGATGAAAACAGCGGGCAGCAATCCAATAGTAGCAAACATAAATAGGCCCCATGTTCGAGTTTCGCAACGGCTCGCTGCACGCTGAGTCGGTTTCGCTGGAAACCATCGCGCGCCAATTCGGCACGCCCTGCTACGTCTATTCCCGCGCTGCACTCACCGCGGCACTGACGCAATTTCAGTCCGCCTGCGGCGGACGCGACGCGCTGGTGTGTTATGCAATGAAGGCGAATTCGAATCTCGCCATCCTCGACCTGTACGCGCGCATGGGCGCAGGCTTCGACATCGTCTCGGGCGGCGAGTTGGCGCGCGTGCTGGCCGCGGGCGGCGATCCGCGCAAGGTGATTTTCTCCGGGGTGGGCAAGAGCGCCGCCGAGATGCGCTACGCGCTGGAGAGCGGCATCCTGTGCTTCAACGTAGAGTCGGCCGCCGAGCTTGCGCGGCTCGCCGCCGTCGCAGGCGCGATGGGCAGGCGTGCGCCGGTCTCGTTCCGGGTCAATCCCGACGTCGATGCCCGCACCCACCCCTATATCTCCACCGGCCTCAAGGAAAGCAAGTTCGGCGTCGAATTCGGCACCGCGCTGGAGCTGTACCGCGCGGCGACGCGCATGCCGCAGATCGAAGTCGTAGGCATCGACTGCCACATCGGCTCCAGTCTGAGCGACTATGCCCCGCTGATCGAGGCGCTCGACAAAATGCTCGGGCTGGTCGACGCGCTTGCCGCCGAGGGCATACAGCTGCGCCATCTGGACCTGGGCGGCGGCCTGGGCATACGCTACCGCGACGAAGCGCCGCCCGATGTCGCCGCCTTTATGCACGAGGTGTTCGCGCGCGATCCCACGCCGACGATCGT
>JAJZUK010000200.1:1963-4042 GCA_021847125.1 Pseudomonadota bacterium
CCCGGGGCGCAACCTGGTGGGCAACGCCGGCGTGCTGCTCACGCGCATCGAATATCTCAAACCCGGTGCGGCGCGCAACTTCGCCGTGGTCGATGCCGCCATGAACGACCTGATCCGCCCGGCCTTGTATGAAGCCTGGCACGATATCGTCGCAGTCGGGAATAGCGGCGCGCCCAGCGCTGTATACGATGTGGTCGGCCCGGTGTGCGAAAGCGCCGATTTTCTCGGCAAGGGGCGCGTGCTTGCGGTAGCCGAGGGCGACCTGCTCGCGGTGATGTCAGCCGGTGCCTACGCAATGTGCATGAGCTCCAACTACAACAGCCGCCCGCGTGCGGCCGAAGTCATGGTGGACGGCGATAGCATGCATCTGATCCGGGAGCGCGAGCGCACCGAGGCGCTTTTTGCGCTGGAACATCTTTTGCGTTAGATTGCCCAATCTGCATACCGTCCCGGACCATCTCAGCGCACCGTATACCACAGCGCGTTCGTCCGGTCCGCGCGAGAGCATCGATGGGCACCGGCGGCCGGGGGCTGGGCGGTCCGGATGCCAACCCGACCGGTTTCGCCCCCGCGGCCGCGGCTAACCGCGGCCCAAATCCAAATCATGAATTTCGAGGCACCAGTGACTAAGCCAAAGAAACTGATACTTTTCGCGATCCTCGGCACCGCTGCCCTCGCCGGCAGCCTGCTCGCCTACCGCGGCGCCGAGATTCGCGCACAGGACGCGAAGCCGGCGAAGAGCGCGACGGCGATGCCGGTATCGGTCGCGACGGCCGAGCAACGGGCCGTCCCGGTGAAAATCCAGGCGATCGGCAATGTCGAGGCCTATTCCACCGTGGCGCTCAAGGCGCGCGTCGACGGGCAGATCGTCGAGGTCAACTTCAAGGAAGGGCAGGAGGTAAAGAAGGGCGCGGTGCTGTTCAAAATCGACCCGCGTCCGTTCGAGGCGACGCTGCGCCAGGCGCAAGCCAATCTCATGCGCGATACGGCACAAAAAGAGCAGGCGCGCTCGCAGGAACGGCGCTACCAGGAGTTGCTGCAGAAGAACTTCGTTTCCAAGGAAGCCTACGCGCAGATCCGCACCAATGCCGACACCGCCGAAGCCGTCGCCCTCGCGAGCAGGGCTGCGCTCGACAACGCCAGGCTGCAGCTCGAATACTGCACCATCCGCTCGCCCATCGACGGTTTTGTCGGCAAGGTGATGCTGCAGATGGGCAACATGGTGAAGGCCAACGACAGCAACCCGCTGGTGGTCATCAACCAGGTGCGACCGATCTACGTCAATTTCGCCGTGCCCGAGCAGAAACTGTCCGCGATCCGCGGCTACATGGCGAAAGGGCCACTGTCGGTCGAAGCGCTGCCACCGGACTCGTCCAAGGCTGCCGCGCAGGGCACGCTGAGTTTCGTGGACAATGCTGTCGACGCCACGACCGGAACCATCAAACTGAAGGCGGTGTTCCCGAACAAGGACAACGGGCTGTGGCCGGGCCAGTTCGTCGGCACCAGCCTCAAGCTCTACGAGCAGAAAGACGCGCTGGTCATACCGGTTCAGGCGGTGCAGACCGGACCCAACGGCCAGTACGTCTACGTGATCAAGCCGGACCTGACGGCGGAAATGCGCAAGGTCGAAGTCGACCGCAACGATGGCGCCGATGCCATCATCGCGGCAGGCCTGCGTAACGGCGAGACGGTCGTCATCACCGGACAGCTGCGCCTCGCCCCGGGAACCAGGGTCATGATCGCCAAAGCGCAAGCCGACAAGTCATGAACCTGGCCGCGCTGTTCGTCCGGCGCCCGGTAATGACCGTGCTGGTGATGGCGGGTGTCCTGATTTTCGGCCTCGCGGGTTACTTCCGGCTCCCGGTCAGCACGCTGCCCAACGTCGACTTCCCCACGATCCAGGTCAGCGCCGAACTGCCGGGGGCGAGCCCCGAGACCATGGCCTCGGCCGTGGCTACGGTGCTGGAGAAGCAATTCTCGACCATCGCCGGCATCGATTCGATGACCTCGGTGAGCGGGCAGGGCACCTCGCAGGTAACGATTCAGTTCTCACTCGACCGCGACATCGACGCCGCAGCC
>JAJZUK010000201.1 GCA_021847125.1 Pseudomonadota bacterium
CCTCGCCAAGCGTATCCTGCGCAAGCTCGATCACTGCTCCATTTATCTGCTCATCGCCGGCACCTATACGCCGTTCGCATTGGTGACCCTGCGCGGCTCCTGGGGCTGGACCCTATTCGGGCTGGCCTGGGGGCTTGCGGGCCTGGGCATCGCGCAGGAGTTCGTGTTCGGCAAGGGTGCGCGCCCCTTGTCGATCCTGATTTACCTGGCCATGGGATGGATGGGCGTGGCCGCGCTGCGTCCGCTGGCTGCGGGCCTGGGTACGGCGGGGTTGGCGTGGCTGCTTGCCGGCGGGCTGCTCTACACCGGCGGCATCGTGTTCTATCTGCTGGACGAGCGCGTGCGCCACTTCCACGGCGTATGGCATCTGTTCGTGCTCGCCGCGAGCGCGGCGCATTTCATCGCAATCGCGTTCTACGTCGCCTGATCAGATCAGTCGCTTGACGAAAGACAGGCGCTGGCTCGAGCCGAAGCCGGCGCGGTAAAAGAACTCGAGCAGGCCGAAATTGTCGCGTTCGACCACGGTCGCGACGCGATCTACGCGCAGCGCTTCGAGATTGACGAACAGCTGCGACAGCAGCGCGGTGCCTATGCCCGCGCCGGTAAAGCCGGGATCCACGCCTAGGGTGTCGATCACCGCAACCGGTTCGGTGCGGCCGAAATCGCCGAAATCGACGCTGGCCATGACATAGCCGGTGGCGGATCTGTCCTGGTGTGCCACCAGCGACACGCGGATCGCCGAATCCTGCAGCGCCTCGTCCACGACGCGGCCGATGTAGGCGCTGCGATCGCGGCCCATGATGCGCCGGTCTATGCGCACGATCTCCTCCAGGTCCCCAGGCTCGAGCGAACGCACGTCGGCCCGATCGCGCGCGAGCGCCTCGAAATCGTTCGCCTGGGGTGCGCTGTAGTCGATCTCGGCGCTCAAGCGGTGATGCTCCGGCGCCAGGACTTTTTCCTCGTCGCGGCCGCCTATGCGCCCGGCATGGATTTCGCAGTCGATCACCTGATTGCCGCCGAGCTGGAAGCCGGCATGGTCGAGGAAGCTCAGCATGGCATGGTCCCGCCAAGCGGCCTGCGTGCGCAGTTCGAACACCCCGTGTTTTTTTGCGTCGGCTTCCAGGGCACCGAGCAGCGCGTCGCCGTAGCCGTGCCCCTGCTCGCCCGGACGCACGCTGATCACTTCGAGGCGCAGCGCGGGCGCGGCGCGACCGAATTCGCCTTCCAGCTTGCGCGCGAGCACATAGCCTTCGAGTACGCCCTCCTCTTCCGCCGCGAACTGGGTATGCAGCGCCGGTGCACGCAGCGCAGCTCGCAGGCGGCGCTCGAAGTAGGCGCGGCGCGAGCGCCCGATGATCTGCGCGTCGATATCCACCACGGTGTCCAGATCCTGCGCGGCCAACCGCCGCAGCTTGACGCCGGAAAGGGGACCTGCCTGTGCGCGTTCCGCCATTTCTTTCTCCTGTCAGACCCGGACGCAATGTCAGTCTAGCACCGGGCCAATTTAGGGGGAGGTTGAGGGGAGATAGTTCCCGTTGTTGAATTCGACTCTTAGCCGGCCGCGTAGGCGCCGAACAATTCGCGATCCGTATCCTCGTCCAATAGCTGCTCCAGCACGGGCAGCAGTGCGCCGTCTTCCTTCTGCGCATGCGAGCCGAGGCGCTCGCTGAATTCCAGCGCCAGCGTTTTCAGCGTCTGCCATTGCTGCGGCGTCAAGCCGGCGGCCAGTGCCTGGCGCAGCAAATCCGCAAGCGGCGCGGCCACGGCGCGGATGGTGGCATGCTCCTCCTGCAGCAGCGCGGCCAGATCGCCGTCGCCGGCCTCGTCCAGCCGCGGGAACAAGTCCCGCTCCTCGAATTCGAAATGGCGCGCCACCTCGATCTCGATCGCCGAGACGAGCGCGCGCGCGAATGCGGGCCATTCGGCATCGCCGGCAACGGGCGGATACGCGCCGGCGCGCCCGCCGAATACACGTTCGACGCGTGCGAGCAGCTGCAGCGTCGCCACATGCTCTTCATACAGCCGCTTGTTCGTTTGACGCTGGAAATCCATGGCTTTTGCCGCTCCGCTCGGAGGACTAACTGGTATTCTAGTACCACAATACCAATTTATCCTCCCCAAGTCAAGGCGGCAGGCTCAGACCAAGGCGCCAGACTCAGACGAGCTTCGGCCGCAGGTCGCGCACCCTGACCGCCTTGCCCATGGAGCGCGGAATCTCCCCCGGCTCCTTCACCAGCACGTCGGTGGTAACGCCGATGATCGACTTGATGTGGTGCCGCACCGATTCGGCCACGACACGGCGCAGCTCGTTCGTAGGCACCACGTTCGGCATGATTTCCACTTCCACCGTCAGATGGTCCATGCTGCCTTTTCTCTCGACCACCAGCTGATAATGCGGCGCCACGTCCGGCAGCCCGACCAGCACCGCCTCGATCTGCGACGGATAGACATTCACGCCGCGGATGATGAGCATGTCGTCGTTGCGCCCGGTAATGCGCTTGATGCGCACATGCGTGCGGCCGCAGACGCAGCGCTCGGTGGTGAGGCGCGTGATGTCGCGCGTGCGATAGCGGATCATCGGCAGCGCTTCCTTGGTGAGCGTGGTAATCACCAGTTCGCCCGACTCGCCCTCTTTCAGGGATTTGCCCGTGTCCGGATCGATCACCTCGAACAGGAAATGATCCTCCCAGCCGTGCAGGCCGGCCTGCCCTTCCACGCACTCGCAGGCGACGCCCGGGCCCATGATTTCCGACAGGCCATAAATATCGACCGCTTTCAGGCCCAGGCGCGCTTCGACCTCGCGCCGCATGGCTTCGCTCCAGGGCTCGGCGCCGAAAATCCCGATCTCGAGCTTGGATTTGCGCAGGTCGACGCCTTCCTTCTCCGCCACCTCGGCGATCGCGAGCGCATAGGACGGCGTCGCGCACAGCACGCGCGCGCCGAAATCGTTGATCAATACGATCTGGCGCTCGGTGCTGCCGCCGGACATCGGCACCACGGTCGCACCGAGGCGTTCCGCCCCGTAGTGCGCGCCCAGCCCGCCGGTAAACAGGCCGTAGCCATAGGCGTTATGGATCACGTCGCCCGGCCGTGCGCCGGCGCAGGCCATGGAGCGCGCCATCAGCCCGGCCCAGGTGGCGATGTCCTTCGCGGTATAGCCGACTACGGTCGGCTTGCCGGTGGTCCCCGAGGACGCGTGCAGGCGCACGAGTTCGGTGCGCGGACGCGCGAACAGCCCGAACGGGTAGTGATCGCGCAAATCGGTCTTGAGCGTGAACGGCAGGCCGGCGAGGTCGTCCAGACGCCTCAGATCGCCGGGTTCGAAACCCAGCGCTTTCATGCGCTGGCGGTGCAGCGGCACGTGATCGTAGGCGTTCTTGATGCTCGCCTTCAGGCGGCGCAACTGCAGCCGCGCGATTTCCGCGCGCGGCATGGTTTCCGCCGCCGCCTCGAACTTGTAGGCGCCCGCCGCGCGCCTGGGCGCGGGCTTGCGCGCCACAGCCGCCTTTTTCTTCGTCGCGCCCGCCTTGCCCTTTGCCTTCGTGCCCATGTTCCGTCCTCCTTGCGTAAATTGTATTCCGGCCCCGGCGCCGCCTGCGCCGCCGGCGCGGCCGCTACTGCGCCTGCGCCTTGGCGAGCTTGGCCTTGAGCCTTTGCGCCGTCTTCTCTATGCCGACGATGAAGCGGTTGTGCTTGCCGCGTGCAACTTCCTCGATCGCATCGCGTGCGCTAAAGCTGAACGAGACCGCTGCGCCGTTCACCTCGGCGATGGTGACAGTGATATCCACCCACATGCCCATCAGCGTCGCACCTATATGGTCGAGTTCGACTCTGGTGCCGACCGAGTCCTTGCCCGGCTCGATGTGCTCGACCAGCAGATCGCGGCAGGCGTATTCGATGTCGTACAGAAGTTTGGGCGTCGCGTAGACGCGGCAATCGTCGCCCATGAAGCTGATGGTGCGATCGCGATCGACTTGTATGCGCCGCGTGAGGGAGAGCCCCGGTTTGAGTGTTTCGCTCATGCTTGGTCCAGATCG
>JAJZUK010000202.1 GCA_021847125.1 Pseudomonadota bacterium
GATGCAGTCCGCCGGGCACACCGTCATGCACTGCGGCTCGTCGTGCGCGCCGACGCACTCGGTGCACAGCGCCGGGTCGATGACGTACACGGGGCTGGCGACGCTGATCGCCTTGTTCGGGCAGACTTCCACGCAGGCATCGCAGGAAGTGCAGTCGTCGTTGATGGTCAATGCCATTGTGATCTCCTAGCGGTTTCAGGTTAACGCTGCCTCGGCTACACCGATTCGCCGGTATAGGAGGTCAGCGCTTTCATGTAATTATTGCGCTCGAAAGCGGCCGGATCGGGGCAGGCTTGCTGGCTGAGCGAGCCTTTCATTTGCTCGACCGAGGCGTATTCGCGTTCGTTCAGCCATGTTTCGACGCCGCGCACCAGCGTGCCGACGTGCGCCGGCCCGTGGCGCAGCAGGCTGCTCGCGAGCATGACGCAGTCGGCGCCGGCCAGCAGCAGCTTGAGCGCGTCCTCTGCGCTATGCGCACCGCCGGTCGCGGCCAGGCTCGCCGCAACGCGGCCGCGCAGGATCGCAATCCAGCGCAGCGCGAGGCGCAGTTCATCGGGGGTCGACAGCACCAGGCGCGGCGCCACTTCGAGTTCGTCCAGAAGTATGTCGGGTTGCAGGAAGCGGTTGAACAATACCAGGCCGGCCGCGCCGGCCGCGGCGAGCCGCGCCGCCATATTGGCCATCGCGCTGAAGTAGGGTGAAACCTTGACCGCCACCGGGATCGACACCATGCTGCTTACCGCGGCCACGAGGTCGAGGTAGCGCTGCTCCACGGCGGCGCTGTTGTCATTGGGGTCGGTGGCGAGAAAATAGACGTTGAGTTCGATCGCGTCGGCGCCGGCCTGCTCGAACTGCTTCGCGATCTGCGTCCAGCCGCCCGGGGTGTAGCCGTTCAGGCTGGCTATGACCGGCACCGACAGCGAGTGCTTCGCCTGCGCGATCAGTTTCAGGTAATGCTCCGGGCCGGTGTTGTAGTTCTGCATCTCGGGGAAGAAGCCGCGCGCCTCAGGCGACAGCTCCGCCCCCGACAGCATCAGGTTGTGCGTGGCCATCTGTTCGTGCTCGATCTGCTCCTCGAACAGCGAAGGCAGCACCACGGCCGCAACCCCGGCGTCCTGCAGCCGCTGCAGGCCGTCGAGCGAACTGGTCAGCGGCGAGGCCGCGGCCACGATGGGATTCCTGAGCGCGAGGCCCAGATAGCGGCTGCGCAGGTCGGCGCTCATTATTGGATCTCCTTCGAGGTTGGCGCGGCCGCAGCGGCAGGCGCGTTGTCGCCGGTCGCCAGGTCTTCGCCGTCCTCGGTTACGGTGCGCTGTACGCCGGCCACCTGCTCGTACAGCCGCCAGCGCTCGTCGGCGTCCGACTGCGCTTCCTTCGCCAATTGCTTCGCGCGCTCCGGGTCGGCCTGAGCGAGCATGGCGTAACGGCCTTCCTTCATGGTGAAGCTCTCGATCGGCATGGTCGGCTTGCGCGAATCGAGCTTGAGCGGCTGGTTCGCGCCGCCCATCCCCAGGCGCGGATCGTAGTGATACAGCGTGAGGTAGCCGCTCTTGACGGCTTCGCGCTGGTGGCTCATGCCGGTCGCCATATCGATGCCGTGGGCGATGCAGTGGCTGTAGGCGATGATCAGCGACACGCCCGGCCAGGATGCCGCTTCCTGGAACGTGCGCACGGTCTGCACCGGATTCGCGCCCATGGCCACCTGCGCGACGTAGACGTTGCCGTAGGCCATCGCGATCATGCCCAGATCCTTCTTGCCCGAGCCCTTGCCCGCCGCGGCGAATTTCGCCACCGCGCCGCGCTGGGTCGACTTGGAGGCCTGCCCGCCGGTGTTGCTGTACACCTCGGTGTCGAGCACCAGGATGTTGACGTTGCGCCCCGAGGCGAGCACGTGGTCGAGCCCGCCATAGCCGATGTCGTAGGCCCAGCCGTCGCCGCCGACGATCCACACGCTGCGCGCGATCAGGCTGTCGGCGACGGCGAGCAGTTGTTGCGCCCGCGGCGATTCGATCTGCGCCAGGATGGACTTGAGTTCGGCTACGCGCTTGCGCTGCTTGCGAATCTGTTCGTCCGAATCCTGCGGCGCCTGCAGCAGCGCATCGGACAGGCTGTCGCCGATTTCACCGTTCAGTCCGCGCACCAGCGACAGCGCCAGGTCGCGCTGCGCGTCGAGCGCGAGGCGCATGCCCAGGCCGAATTCGGCGTTGTCCTCGAACAGGCTGTTGGCCCAGGCGGGGCCCTGTCCGGCGCGGTTCTGCGCCCACGGCGTGGAGGGCAGGTTGCCGCCATAGATGGACGAGCAGCCGGTGGCATTGGCCACCAGCAGGTGGTCGCCGTAGAGCTGCGACAGCAGCTTCAGGTACGGCGTCTCGCCGCAGCCGGCGCAGGCGCCGGAGTATTCGAACAGCGGCGTGCGCAGCTGCGAGCCTTTGAGCAGGTCGATGCTGTCCCACGCAGGGCGCGTCTCGGCCAGCGAGAGGAAGAACGCGTAGTTGCGCTGCTCGGCCTCGAGGTGCTCGAGCTTGGGCTCCATGTTGATGGCCTTGTGTTTGACCATCTCCTTGCTGCGCGTCGGGCAGATGTCCACGCAAATGCCGCAGCCGGTGCAGTCGTCCGGCGCCACCTGCAGCGTGTAAGACCAGCCCTGGAACGCGCCGCCCTCCTTGCCTCTCCAGGGCACGCTCTTGAAGCCTGCCGGGGCTCCCTTCAATTGTTCGGGCGGGTACACGTTCATGCGGATGGCGGCGTGCGGGCACATCAGCGGGCACAGCGCGCACTGGGTGCAGATCTTCTCGTCCCAGATCGGAATTTCGTGGGCGATGCTGTGCTTCTCCCACTGCGAAGTCGCCGTGGGGAAGGTGCCGTCCACCGGCAGCGCCGATACCGGCAACAGGTCGCCTTTGCCGTCGAGCATCATTGCGGTGACGCGCTGGACGAAATCGGGCGCTGCTTGCGGCACGACTGGCCGGCGCCGCAGCTTGGAGTCTGCACTGCCGGGGATCTTGACTTCGCGCAGGGCGGCAAGGGATTGGTCCACCGCAGCGAAATTGCGGTGCAGCACGGCTTCGCCGCGCTTGCCGTAGGTCTTGCGGATCGACGACTTGATTTTCTCGATCGCTTCGTCGCGCGGCAGGATGCCGGAAATGGCGAAAAAGCAGGCTTGCGTGACGGTGTTGATGCGGCCGGCGAGGCCGGCCGCCTTTGCCACCGCGAGCGCGTCGACCACGTACATCTTGAGCTTCTTCGCGAGAATCTGCTCCTGTGCTTCGCGCGGGAGCTTGTCCCAGACTTCGTCCGGTCCGTAGGGGCTGTTCAGCAGGAAGGTCGCGCCCGGGCGCGCGACCGACAGCACGTCCAGCTTGGACATGAATTCGAATTGGTGGCAGGCGACGAAATCGGCCTGGCGGACCAGGTAGGTCGATTCGATCGGCTTCGGCCCGAAGCGCAGGTGCGAGATCGTGACCGCGCCGGACTTCTTGCTGTCGTAGACGAAATAGCCTTGCGCATGCAGCGGCGTGTTCTCGCCGATGATCTTGACCGAGTTCTTGGTCGCGCCGACGGTGCCGTCGGCGCCCAGGCCATAGAACACCGCACAGGTGACATCGTCGGGCTCGGTGTCGAAATCCTGGTCCACAGACAGCGACAGACGCGTGACGTCATCGACGATGCCCACGGTGAAGTGGCGCTTGGGTCGCGCTTGCTTCAGCTCGTCCAGGGCCGCTTTCGCCATCGCCGGCGTGTACTCCTTGGACGACAGTCCATAGCGGCCGCCGATGACCTTGGGCGTGGCCAGATCCCGCGGCCACGCCTCGACCAGGGAAGCGATGATGTCCTGATACAAGGGCTCGCCGACTGCGCCGGGTTCCTTGGTGCGGTCGAGCACGGCGATCGCACGCACGCTCTGCGGCAGCGCAGCCACGAAAGCCTGGGTATCGAATGGCCGGTAAAGGCGCACGGTCAACAGGCCCACTTTTTCGCCGCGGGCGGCCAGCGCGCGCACCGCCTCGCCCGAGGCGCCGACGCC
>JAJZUK010000203.1 GCA_021847125.1 Pseudomonadota bacterium
TGACGCTTACTGGACTTAGGATGACTCCACATTTCCCTGCTTCCTCATCGTCCAGGCAGCGGCATCGGGCCGCTGAGGCTTCCTTCTGGTCGTGGCGGATGGTGATCAGGTCGAATACGCAGTCGGCCCGCAGCCGCGGCGCGAGCGTGGTGCCGCCGCCGCTGCCGCGGCCCTCGCGCAGTACGTCGCAGCTGCGCACCGACAGGTAGGGCCTGCTGCGCCGGGCGAGTTCGTCGATGAAATTGAGCAGGTCCTCCTCGTGCAGCAGTTGCAGGTTCATTTTCACGCGGCTGACCATGAATTTGACGCTGCCCCCCGTGCTGAAACCGGGATAAGCGAGTTCGGTCTGCGGCGCAATGCTGTAGCCGATGTTGAACAAGCGCCGCTCGTTCTTGATCGCGGTGACGGTATCGACCCAGTCCAGGCGCTTTTCCTCGCCTATGATGCCGCGCGCCGCCAGCGCCTGGTACTGCTGCAGGCTGGCCTTGATTTCGCGCTCTTCCTCGCTGGCGCTGGCAAGTTTTGCCTGCACTTCGGCGCGCTGGGCCGCCGTGGCCGTTCCCAGCGCCTTGGTTTTTTGCAAATAGCCATCTGCGGCAATATAGCAAGCTGCTGCGCCGAGCATAAGTACCAGGCAGCCCGCAGCCGGCAGGCCCAGCAGTTTCAGGTCGGCGCGGCCCAGTTTCATCGCGCGAGCTTCCTGCCGACGGTGAAACGAAAGCCCGCGTCCTCGGCGATCGCGCGTTCCGAGCCGATCTCGCCCGCGAGCGTATCGGCCGCGGTGATGGCGAAGGGCATGTTGATGCCCGAGATTTCGAGCTGCGGGTTCTTTTTCAGCGTGGCGATGAACTGGCCGGCCATGTCCGTGATCGAACGCAGATCGACGCGGCGCGCGCCCACCACCCGCGCCGACACCGTTGCCAGCGCATAGCCCGGGTCGTTCGCCGCGGCAGGCGCACCGGCCGCCTCCGGTGCCGCCGCCTTGGGCGCCGCGCCGGTCTCCGCAGCGGGCTTGCCGATGCGCCAATCGATGCGCTCCAGTTCCACCTGCGGAAAGCCCGCCAGCGACTTGCTGATTTCGCTGAACAGGTAGGCTGGGGTAGCGGTCTGCACCTGCAGCAGTCGGTACTGCTTGATGGTGGTCTTGAGATTTTCGGTGGAGGTCGGCGTCGGCGGGAAGGAGGCGGTGAGCCGGGCATACTCGGCGCTGAGCGCCTGGTACCGGGCCTGGTCGGACTCGATTTGGCCGCGCAAGGTATAGGCTTCCAGCATCCGCTCGCCGGCGACCAGCAGGCCCGCGGCCAACACCGCCAGGCCGCCCAGATACAGCCCGCGACTGATCTGCCACAGGCGGTAATGATGGCGGTGCTGCTCCTGTGCAAACTGTTCCGCGGGCGCGGCGTTGGCTACGGCGTGGAGAAACAGGGCTTCGCAAGGCGCGTCCGGCGGATAGCCTTTCAAGCCGGTCGCGCCGCACTGGCTGTCTGCGTTGACGACGTGAAAGCGCAGCAGTTCGCTGCTGCGGCAAGCCTCGGTGAGCGCGGCATGATAGCGCCCCGCTGCCAGCACCATCACGTCGATCGGCGTGGTGGCCGTCGGCAGCACGCGCATGGTCACGAGATACTGCTGCAGGCGCGCCGATTCGCTGGCGCAGGCCGCGGCGACCGCCGCCGTGTCCTCCAGATTCAGCCGGCCGACGCGGGAAAAGCGGATCTTGCCGTCCTCGACATAGCTCTGCCTCAGGCCGGTCTGCTGCACGCTCACCAGCAGGCAGCGCGGCAACTTGAGTCCGGCGCCCTTGATCAGGGCGGGCGCGAGCAGCGCGGTGGAATAGATCCCCGCGAGGCGGCACTGGCTGCGCTCCAGGGCGTTGAGCCAGGGCTGGAACTGCTGCGTATTGGAGAACGAGGCGTAAAGCACCTTCTCGTTGCGCCGTTCGCCCTTTTCGTAGCCGAGCGACATGCTGAGAGTGAGGCTGGTATCGCGGTAGCGCTGCGCCAGCTTGCGCGCGAGCACCTGGCGCCGGTCGCTGCGGCCAAGATAGGGAATGGTGTCCTGGTGGTAGTCCTCCTCCACCACGTCGACCACCAGGTAATACAGATGGTGCGAGCCCGCGAGGTACTTGGCGAAGGCGGCGAGCCCGGAGTCGCTGCGTTCGAATTCGGCATCGGCAGCGAGGCCGCTGCGCGACAGGCTATGCGCGATAAGCCGGCTGGCGGTGAGGTAGAGCAGGCGTTTCTTTCGCAGCATGGCGCTAGAATTTTATCTTGCTGATGGAGTCGTAAATCGGCCCCAGCACCGACAGCATCACCCAGCCGAGCAGCGCGCCCAGGATGACGGTCATCGCGGGTTCTATCATCACCTCGACTTTGCCGATGGCATCCTTCACGTCGCGATTGTAGAAGTAGGACACGTTCAGGAGCGCATTGTCGAGCTTGCCGGAAGATTCGCCCACGCGCAGCATGCGTATCACCAGCGGCGGGAACAGGCCCACGTCCTGAAACGCGGTGGAAACATTCTTGCCTTCGGCGATCTGCAGTCCGGCGCGCTCCAGGCCTTCCCGGATCACCAGATTGCCGGCGATTTCCTCGGAGGTCTTGATGCAGTCGAGTATGGTGATGCCGGCGGAATACATCATGGCGAATATGCTGGCGAAGCGCGACAGGATGATTTTGCGCTGGATCGGCCCGAGCAGGGGCAGGCGCAACTTGTAGTCATCGAAGCGGTAGCGGAAGCTGGGGCTGCGCTTGATGGCGAGCTTGATGCCGGCAAAGGCGATCACCGGGGTGACCAGGACGGCCCACCAGTAGTCGATGAAAAAGCCCGAGACCTGGATCAGGATGCGCGTCTGCAGCGGGATCGGCTGGTTGGTGCTCTTGATGAAACCGAGCATCTGCGGCACCAGGTAGATCATCAGGAACAGGGTCACCGCGAGCACGATGCTGCCGACGAAAGCCGGGTACATCATCAGTTTCTTGGTCTGCGCGATCAGCTCGTCTTCCCATTTCAGGTTTTCCGCCAGGCTCTTCAGCACCTGCGACATGCGCCCGGTTTCCTCGCCCGCGCGGATCAGGCTGGCGAACACCACGGGAAACACGTCGGTATAGTCCGCCATCGACGACGACAGGTTCTGCCCCCCCTGGATGCTTTCGATCAGCCCGGAAATGACTTCGCGAAAGCGCGGGTTCTCGACGCTGTCGCGCAGGTCGGTGAGCGACTCCAGGATGGGCACGCCGGCCGCCGTCAGCTGCTCCAGGTGGAAACAGAAGTTGATCAGCTCCGGCCTTCCGATCGCGCCCTTGAACATGCTCGCGCGCCGCTTCGCCGGCCCGCCGACGATGAGGTCCAGCCCCATGCGCTGCAGGCGCAACTCCAGATCGATCAGGTTGATGGCTTCGATCTGGCCCATGAGCGATTTGCCGCGGGCGTCGATTGCCTTGTAGGAGAACAGCGCCATGCGGGTCGAGGGGCGGTGCGCGGGCGCGCTACATGCGGTCGGTGAGATCCACCACCCGCATGAGTTCGTCCAGCGTGGTCGTGCCTTCGAGGACGCGGCGCGCGCCGTCGTCGGCGAGGGTGCGGAAACCCTTGGCTACGGCGGCAAGCTGCAGTTCGCGCGCGGTGGCGCGGCGCGCGATCAGCTCGTCGATGTCCACATCCAGCTTCAGTATTTCCATGATCGCCAGCCGCCCGCGATAGCCCTGGTAATCGCAGTGGTCGCAGCCCACGGCGCGGTAGACCGTGGGCGGCCGGTCGGCCTTGACCCCGAGCAGGCGGCATTCGGCCGAAGTCGCGGTATAGGGCTGACGGCAGTGCTTGCACAGGCGCCGGATCAGGCGCTGCGCGATGATGCCTATCATGTTGCCGGCCATGACCTCGGGGGTGACGCCGGTATCGAGCAGGCGCGGGAAGGCGCCCACCGCGGAGTTGGTGTGCAGCGTGGAGTATACCTGGTGGCCGGTCATGGCGGCGCGAAACGCCATTTCGGCGGTTTCCTCGTCGCGGATCTCGCCCACCAG
>JAJZUK010000204.1 GCA_021847125.1 Pseudomonadota bacterium
GAGTTCCGCTGAAAGCGCGGATCCAGGCATGCTCGCGGATCGCCTGCGCCGACAGCCTGGGCCCGATGCTGCGCGAGGCGGGCCTGCTCGCAGGACGCGCCGGCGCAACCAAGGTCGAGGGCGAGGCGCCTGCGGCGGCGGCTGTTTCCCGGCGCACCGCCCTGCCCGAGACCATTCGGCTGCCGTTCGCCGGCGAACTCCGGCTGGCGACGCTTTCGCTGCCGGTGCTCACCGTCCTCCTCGGAGGGCTCGATGGCTTCAATCCCTGCGCCATGTGGACACTGGTGCTCCTGATCGGCCTGTTGCTCGGCATGAAAGACAGGGCGCGCATGTGGATTCTCGGCAGCGCTTTCATCGGCGCATCCGCCGCGGTCTATTTCCTGTTCATGGCGGCCTGGTTGAACGCGCTGCTGCTCATCGGCATGGTGGTCTGGGTGCGGGCGCTGGTGGCGCTCGGCGCCGGCTTTTACTATCTGCGCGAGTATTGCGTGAATCCGGAAGCGGTGTGCAAGGTCAGTGGCGCGGAGAGCCGCCGGCGCGTGACCGAGCGCATGCGCAGCCTCGTCGCCGAGCGGCGCTTCTGGATCGCGCTGGGCGGCATCGTCGCGCTTGCCTTCGCTGTCAACCTGATAGAGTTCTTCTGCTCGGCGGGGCTTCCCGCGGTATATACGCAGGTGCTCGCGCTATCGCAGCTGCCGGCTTGGCAGTATTACGCCTATCTCACGCTCTATATCTTCGTGTTCATGCTCGACGACCTGATCGTGTTCGCGGTCGCGATGAAGACGCTCGAGGTCGCCGGCATGACGACGCGCTACGTGCGCTTGGCGCATCTCGTGGGCGGCGTCGCGCTGCTGGCTATCGGTGCCTTGCTCTTGCTGCGCCCCGAGTTGCTGGCATTTGGCTGATCCTGCCTTCACCGCGCGCAGGTCAAGGCGCCGGCCGGTGATTATCCGCGGCCGACGAAGGGCATTTTCGTCGCCATGATGGTCATGAACTGCACGTTCGCATCCAATGGCAGCTTGGCCATGTACAGTATGGCGCTGCCGACATGCGCCACGTCCATGCGCGGCTCCACCGCGATCGAGCCGTTCGCCTGCGCCACACCGTTCTTCATGCGCTCGGTCATTTCGGTCGCCGCGTTGCCGATGTCGATCTGGCCGCAGGCGATGTCGTATTTGCGGCAATCGAGCGATATGCATTTGGTGAGGCCGGTGACCGCGTGCTTGGTGGCGGTGTAGGGCACGGAGTTGGGCCGGGGCGCGTGGGCCGAGATCGAGCCGTTGTTGATGATGCGCCCGCCGCGGGGATCCTGGCTTTTCATGATTCTGATCGCTTCCTGCGAGCACAGGAACATGCCGGTCAGATTGACATCGACCACCGCTTGCCACTGCTCGAAACTCAGGTCTTCCATCGGTATCGCCGGCGCGCCCATGCCGGCATTGTTGAACAGCAGATCCAGCCTGCCCCAGGTCTTCCGCACCTGAGCAAACAGGGCCCGCACCGCCTCCGGTTTGGCCACGTCGGCGGGCAGCGCCAGCGCGTTCGCGCCGGCCGGCCCCGCGTCCTGCACCGTTTTGTCGAGCAATTCCCTGCGCCTGCCGACCAGACCGACGCGATAACCGTCATCGAGCAGCGCCAGCGCGGCGCTCTTGCCGATGCCGGTGCCGGCGCCGGTGACGACGGCAACTCTCATTTGCGTACTCATGCTCCAGCCTCCCTCTATCCGTTGCTACGCTTGCCTGTGTCAGAAATTCTCGATCGGTCTCAGGTTTTCAGGCCGAACAGCTTTTCGATCCTTGCGGTCTCTTCGGGCGAAAGATTCATGAAGCAGCAACCCGAATTTTGCACCTGCTTGCCGTCGGCGAGGGTCATCAGCTGCGAGTAGCGCACTTCCATGTCGACCACGACCGATTCCCCGCCCGGGCCCTCGATACGACAGCCCTTGAGCACCGTGCCCGGTTCCAGGCTGATCTCGGGATCGTACTGCAGAAAGCCGATGCCGCCCTTGCTCACGTTCGTCATGGTGGCGTCGAAGGGCATCACGCCGGCTTCGTCCACGATGCAGCGCAGTTCATGCTGCGGCGGCACATCGGCGCGTTCGCTTTCCCGCCGCCTGTGGCCGGCAACGATTTCGGGAAAGCGCAGCCTGATTCCCGCGGCGCCTTCGTGCGCGGCGGTCGGTTTAGGGTCTGCCGCCGCGAATTCGATGCGCCAGCCGCCGGGCTCGGCATGAAAGGTTGCGCGCGGCCGCGACAGCAGCGCCCTGTTGGTGGCCTCGTCCGGGCTGAGCTCGATGATGATGTAGGCCTTTTCCGGATCGATGAAACGCAGCCGCGAGCGGAACGGCAGCTTGCCCCCGCCCAGATCCGAGACCAGGGGCTCGCCGCGCATCACCAGCGAGTTGAGCACCCGCGTGATTTCCTCCGGCGTGCGCAGCACCTGCCCGACGAGGGAGAAAGTCGGCTTCGGTTCGGGGGATGTCATGACGGCTTGCGAATTGGGGGTGGATGGGGGCTCTGCGGCACTCTTGTCCGGAGTATAAACGCAACCGTGGATCGGCGAGCAGTCGAATCGGTCACTTGGTCGCGGCGGCAGGATGCGCCGCACTCAGGGCGCGCCATACGCGATGCGGGGTCGCCGGCATATCCAGTTCGCGCACGCCCGCAGGCCGCAATGCACACAGGATCGCGTTCATGGTCGCAGGCAGCGCACCCGAGGTGCCGGACTCGCCCACGCCCTTGGCGCCGAGCGCATTCATCTGCGTCGGCACCGGGTGCTCGCCGCAGCGCATTTCACGCATCCAGTCGGCGCGCGGCATCGGGTAATCCATGAAGCTGCCGCTGAGCAGCTGCCCGGTGTCGTTATCGTGAATCGCGTGCTCGCCCAGCACCTGCCCCACGCCCTGCATGACCCCGCCATGCACCTGGCCTTCGACGCTGGCGCGGTCGATCGCATTGCCCACGTCGTCTACGGTGGTATAGGCGAGCACCTCGATTTGTCCGCCCACGCCGTCGTAGGCGACGCCGCCGGGCAGCGATTGGTAGCCGGCCGCATCCAGGTCCGCCGCGGTGAGCACGAGCCGTACGCCGGCGCGCGCGCGCCGCCGCCGCGTCGATGCCGAGAATTCTTGCGTGCGCACGATCGGCGCGCAGAAAATAAGCGTAAAGCTGGCGCGGCAGGTTCCAGTCGGCGGTGTAGCAGCCCTTGCCCGTGAGCAGGCGTTCGTCTTCGCGGCGGTAGGTTTTTTCAGGCATGGCTTGGGGCGATAGTAGGGATTGGAAAATACCGGCCGCCGAGGACGGTCCGACGCTTAGAGTTCATTTGAAGATGAGGGGATATCCCCTGCAGGGACTTCCTTCGGGACGCATCCCCTCATACTCCCCTATATTGGGCCGTTGCAAAATCATTTTGCAACGGGTTCTTACGCGCAAATGAGGCGCGCGCCCTCCAGCAGCAGGCGCACCGTCCCGCTCACCAGCAGCGCCACACCCACCGACAACGCGACCGAGACCAGAGCTTCCTTGCGGCCGACGTTCTTCAGCATCACGGCAAAGGTGGAAATGCAGGGGACGTAAAAAGTCAGGAACAGCAGGAACGTCGTGATCTGCACCCAGTCGAGGCGGCTGCCGATCTCGAACGTGCCCAGCGCCTGATAGATCATGAGCAGCGACAACTCCTTTCGCAGGACGCCAAACAGAATAGGCACGCCCAGCACCGCCGGCAGCCCCAGCCACCATGCGCTCACGGGTGTGAACAGGGCGTTGATCGCGGCGTCGGCGCCGACATGGTGGAGCAGCGCGAGCACTACGCTGCCGCCCACCAGCAGCGGCGTGACGATGGTGAGTATGTCCTCCGTCCGCGTCCAGGTTTCCGCCAGCATAGAGCGCCAGTGCGGTAGCGCATAAGGCGGGATTTCCTGTACTTGCCCCGGGCCGAATTCGCGCCGGTCGCGCGCGAGCAGGCGCCCCATCAGCGCGATCAGGATGATAGTCAGCGCGAAAATGGC
>JAJZUK010000205.1 GCA_021847125.1 Pseudomonadota bacterium
CTCACCGCCGGCCTGGGCGGCATGGGCGGAGCGCAGCCGCTCGCCGCCACCATGGCCGGCGCGGCGATGCTGGCGATGGAGTGCGACCCCGCGCACATCGACATGCGCATCCGCACCGGGTATCTCGACGAGCGTGCCGACACGCTCGACCAGGCGCTGGCCATTATCGAGCGCGCCTGCGCCGAGAAGCGCGCCGTGTCGGTGGGGCTGCTGGGCAATGCGGCCGAGCTGATGCCGAAAATTCTCCAGCGGGCGCAGTCGAGCCGGCTGCGGCCTTCGCTGGTGACCGACCAGACATCGGCGCATGACCCGGCCAACGGCTATCTGCCCGAGCACTGGTCGCTCGAAAAGTGGCGCGACCTGCGGCGCACCGACCCGGAGGAGGTGGCGACTTCGGCGCGCGAGGCGATTGCCAACCACGTACGCGCGATGCTCGGCTTCCATGCGATGCGCATTCCCTGCGTGGATTACGGCAACAACATCCGGCAGGAAGCCAAGAACGTGGGGGTGAAGAACGCGTTTGACTTTCCGGGGTTTGTGCCGGCGTATATCCGGCCGCTGTTCTGCGAAGGCAAAGGACCGTTCCGCTGGGTTGCGCTGTCCGGCGATCCGGAGGACATCTACAGGACGGATGCCAAAATCAAGCAACTGTTCCCGCAGAATCTCCACGTGCATCGCTGGCTGGACATGGCGCGCAGCCGCATCGCATTCCAGGGCTTGCCGGCGCGCATCTGCTGGCTCGGCCTCGGCGAGCGCGACCAGGCCGGGCTCGCGTTCAACGAAATGGTGAAAAGCGGCGAACTCAAAGCCCCCATCGTGATCGGCCGCGATCATTTGGACGCAGGTTCGGTGGCGAGCCCGAATCGCGAGACCGAGGCGATGCAGGACGGCAGCGATGCGGTGTCCGACTGGCCGCTGCTCAACGCCTTGCTCAGCACCGCGGGCGGCGCGAGCTGGGTCAGTTTCCATCACGGCGGCGGGGTCGGCATGGGTTATTCGCAGCACGCCGGCCTGGTGATCGTCTGCGACGGCAGCGATGCGGCCGCCAGGCGCATCCAGCGCGTGCTGCACAACGATCCGGCGACCGGCGTGATGCGCCACGCGGACGCAGGCTATGAAACTGCGATCGCGACGGCCAGGGCGCAGGGGCTGAAGCTGCCTTTCGTCACCTGCTGATATGCGCCTGCACCTGAACGCGCTGTGGCGCAACCTGAACCACGGCGCCCGCACCGATGGCGAGCGCATTGCTCTGGGCGTTGCGGACGGCAAGATCGCCTGGATCGGGCCGGAGGCGGAGTTGCCCGCGTTCGAGCAAGCGCCGGAATTCGCGCAGTATGACGGCAGCGGCGCCTGGGTCACGCCGGGACTGGTCGAATGCCATACCCACCTGGTGTTCGGCGGCAACCGCGCCGACGAATTTCGCAGGCGCCTCGCCGGCGCGACGTACGAAGAGATCGCACGCGCCGGGGGCGGCATCGTCTCCACGGTGAGCGCGACGCGCAAGGCGAGCGAAGACGAGTTGTTTGCAGCGGCGGCACTGCGCCTGCGCCGCCTGATCTCCGAGGGCGTGACCGCGGTCGAAATCAAATCCGGCTACGGACTGGATACGCCGACCGAGGCGAAAATGCTGCGCGTGGCGCGCAGGCTCGGACATGAGCTGCCGGTTACGGTGTATACGACCTTCTTGGGTGCCCACGCGCTGCCGCCCGAGTATCGCGGCCGGCCCGACGAATACATGGGTCTGGTCTGCGGCGAAATGTTGCCTGCGCTCGCCGCTCAGGGACTGGTGGATGCGGTCGACGTATTCTGCGAGAACATCGCGTTTTCGGTCGCGCAGAGCGAACGGGTGTTCCAGGCCGCTGCGCGTCTTGGCCTGCCCGTGAAAATGCATGCGGAGCAGCTCTCCAACATCGGCGGCACACAGCTCGCGACCCGCTACGGTGCGCTCTCCGCCGACCATCTGGAGCACGCCACCGAGGCCGATGTCGCCGCGATGCGCCGCGCGGGAACGGTGGCGGTGCTGCTGCCCGCCGCGTACTACTGTCTGCGCGAGACCACGCTGCCGCCGGTCGAATTGTTCCGCCGCCACGGCGTGG
Source organism: Pseudomonadota bacterium (assembly GCA_021847125.1). The sequence continues at coordinate 2,097 of JAJZUK010000205.1, forward strand.
CTATGGCCATTGCGACGGACTGCAATCCCGGAACGGCACCGGTGCTGTCGCCCCTGCTGACCATGAACATGGCGTGCACCCTGTTCGGATTCACCGTGGAGGAGGCGCTGCTCGGTTATACCCGGCACGCGGCGCAGGCGCTCGGCAAGGCGGATGTGCACGGCACGCTGGAGGCAGGACGCGACGCGGATTTCGCAATCTGGGGGGTCGATACGCCCGCTGAGTTGGTCTACTGGCTGGGCGCAAGCCCCTGCCGTGCGGTGATCCGCCACGGGAAAATCGTCCACGGATCCGCGCCTCGCGGCGCCGCCGGCACCTAGTGCTACGGGCGCATCGGGAGACCGGTGCCGGCTGGCTAACCCGCAGGCCTAGGCGTTTGCATCGTCGCCTGACCGGGGCGTCGCTTCCGGCTGCAGCTGTATCGCCTGGCTGCTGATCCGGATGTCGGCCAGGGCCAGACGATCGGCAAGATTGCGCACCAGCGCACGCATGAAGCTGCTGTGGCAGGACTTGCTCATTTGGTCCAGCGCGGCGTCCTCGAATTCCGCAAGGATCACCTCCGCCATCGATTCCACCGTCGCCTGGCGCGGCAGGTCGCCGCCGCAGATGTAGCCCATTTCGCCGAAGAATTCCCCGGCCCGGATGACGTTGAGCAGGCGCTCCGCCTGCGTCACCTTCACTTCGCCTTGCGCCAAGAAGAACATGCTCCGGCCGGGATCGCCCTCGCGCACGATCGCGGTGCGCGCATGCAGGCGCGTCCAGCGACCGGCGTGCACCAATTCCCAGATTTCCGCCTCGGAAAGCGTGGACAACATCCCGACGCGCTTCAGCGCCGCGTAGCGCTCGCTGTCCGGGATCGAGCGCTGGTGCACGCTGAGCCGGCCGATCTCGGCCAGTTCCAGGGCCAGATCCGCCCAGTTTGCATAGCGCTCCTCCGGCGTTTTTTTCAGCATGGTGAGCATGACGCGGTCCAGTTCGACCGGAAGCGCAGGCTTCAACTGGCTCGGAGGCCGCGGTTCTTGATGCAGAATCTTCTGTATCAGATCGGTGATGTTGTTCGCGACAAACGGCCGGGTTCCGGTCAACAGCTCATACAACACTACGCCCAGGCAATACATGTCGGTGGCGTGCGTCAGCGGTTTGGCGTTGATCTGCTCCGGCGACATGTACGCGGGCGAGCCGATATTGACCGATTGTGTCGCATCGCGGCTGTGCAGAAACGCGGCGCCGAAATCGGTGATCTTTACCTCGTTGCCCTCGACGATCATGATATTCGCCGGCTTGATGTCGCGGTGGATCACGCCCTGGCGGAAGGCGAAATCCAGCGCCCCGCAGCACTTGAAGACGACCTGGACCGCATCGTCCGGCGTAAGCAGATGGTCCGCGCTGGCATGCCGCGTCAGATTTTCCCCCGGCACGTATTCCATCACGATGTAACCGGCGTCGTCGGTAACGACGGCGTCGAGAATCGAGACGATGTGCGGGTGGGTCAATCTTCCCGCGAGGGACGCCTCTTTCAGAAATTGCCTGCGCAGCACCGCGCCGTTTTCCGGATCGCGGAACACGGCGGGGTCGATGATCTTGACCGCCACCTCGTCTCCGGAAAATGTATCCAGCGCCCGGTAGACCGTCCCCGAGGAGCCCTTGCCCAGCTGGCTTTTCAGCTCGTACTTCCCGAGTATGCTGTCCATGCCGGCTCCCTCACCGTCGCACTGGCGTGCGGATTGCAAACAAGCCCCGGTGCGCGGCGTACGACCGAACCGGGACGCGCCGACAGGCGTAACCTGCCTGGTTGCTCCATCCTCTTCTGGCAGGCGCGGTGTTGTAGGATCATAATCTTTTTTCGGCATTAATCGCCAATT
>JAJZUK010000206.1 GCA_021847125.1 Pseudomonadota bacterium
ATCAGGCCGGCCGAACGCGCCATGCCGGTTCTGGAGGAATCGGCGAGCCAGTTGAGGCGTTCCATGCGCGCGCCGTTGCCCAGGTGAAAGCGCGCCACCGCATCGGCCGCTTCCTTGCCGTGCTTGGCCTGCTGCAGGTAATAGGCGCACAGGCGCATCAATTCGCTGCGCACTTTGCTGCCCGGCCCGGCGCGCTGGAACCAGCCTTCCTCCGACAGCGTGGTGGCCAGTTCGGCGAGCTCCGGCACCTCGGCATGCGCCGCGGTGATGTCGGCGAGCCAGCGGCGGAAACCCGGTATCGGCGACAGCGTGGAGAAGGTCTTGAGGCGCGGGAATTCGCGACCCAGATCCTCGGCCACCTGCTTGATCAGGAAATTGCCGAAGGAAATGCCGCGCAAGCCTTCCTGGCAGTTGGTGATGGAGTAGAAAATCGCGGTGTCGGCGCCGGCGGCGTCGACCACCGGCGAATCCGGGTCGAGCAGCGGCTGCACCTGGTCGCTCAGGCCCTTGGTCAGCGCGACCTCGATGAATATGATCGGCTCGTCGGGCAGGGCCGGATGGAAAAAAGCGAAACAGCGGCGGTCGGATTCGAGGCGCCGGCGCAGATCGCGCCAGCCCTGGATCTCGTGCACAGCCTCGTATTGCATGAGTTTTTCCAGCACCAGCGCCGGGGTGCGCCAGTCGATGCGCTGCAGCGTGAGGAAGCCGCGGTTGAACCAGGAACTGAGCAGGTGCGCCAGATCCGCATCGATGCCGGCCCAGTGCGGCTGTTCGCGCAGCCCGTGCAGCAGGCGCCGGCGCATTTCGACCAGGGCGGCGGTGCCGCCGGCGGCCAAATTGATGCGCCGGAACAACTCCTGCCGCGGCGATTCGACCACGTGCTGCAGGCGGATCAGGTTTGCCTGCGACGCGTCCTGCCGATAGGCTTCGGCGGCTCGCTCCACCGCTTGCGGGTTCGGGGAGAATTCCTGCGCGAGCACGTCGAAAAATGCGGCGAGCGCCGGACCGGAGAGCTGGCGGTAGGCAGCCAGCGCCTCGCGCGCGAGCGCGGCGCCCGAGGCTTCGCCGCGCTCCGACAGCAGCGCGTGGCACAGGGCCACGGTCTTGCGCGTATGCCGGTCGGCCTTGCTGCCGCTTATTGCGACTTTGCCGAACAGGCGCTTGATGAATGCGGGCGATTCCATGGTTGCACGCGGCGCCGCCTCAGGCGGTCGCCATCTCCGTTTTTACCTCGGACAGCAGCCGCTCGGCTTCGCTGCCGCGCACCCGTCCGATGTCGTCCTGGTATTTGAGCAGGGCGCCCAAGGTGTTGTTCACCGTATCCGGATCGAGCGCGAGCTGGTCCAGCGCCACCAGCGCGCGGGTCCAGTCTATGGTTTCGGCGACGCCGGGCAGCTTGAACAGATCCATTTTGCGCAGCCGCTGCACGAAGGCGACGATCTCCTGCGACAGGCGTTCCGCGGCGCCCGGGGCCTTGCGCCGCAGGATGTCGAACTCGCGCGCCGCGTCCGGATAATCGACCCAGTGATACAGGCAGCGGCGCTTGACCGCGTCGTGGATCTCGCGCGTGCGGTTGGAGGTGATGATCACGATGGGCGGCTGGTCGGCCTTGACCGTGCCGAGCTCGGGTATGCTCACCTGGTAGTCCGACAGCACTTCGAGCAGGTAGGCCTCGAACGGCTCGTCGGTGCGGTCGAGCTCGTCGATCAGGAGCACCGGCGCCGCGCCGTCCGCACCCGCTTCCAGCGCCTGCAGCAGCGGCCGCTTGATCAGGAATTCCGCCGAAAATATGTCGCGGCCAAGCTTCTTGCGGGCGGCCTGGCCAGAGGCCTCGTGCAATTTGCCCGTGGCTTCGGCGAGCCGGATTTCTATCATCTGCCGCGGGTAATTCCATTCATACACGGCCGAGGAAATGTCCAGCCCCTCGTAGCATTGCAGCCGCACCAGCCTGCGCCCGAGCGTGTCCGCGAGCACTTTCGCGATTTCGGTCTTGCCCACGCCGGCCTCGCCTTCGAGAAACAGCGGCCGCTCCATTTTCAGCGCGAGGAACAGCGCGGTGGCGAGGCTGCGTTCGGCCACGTAGTCGGCACGCGCGAGCAGCGCCGCGGTGTCGTCGATCGATGTCGGCAGTTTGGTCACGGGACTCAGGGCAGGGGCGATTTCGGGCTGGGGCGCACAGGCGGATTCTATACCGATGCACGCCCATGATTCACGCGAAATTTGGCGTATCGCGGCCGTGGCGGCCGAGGGCAGGCGCGGCGGATACCCGCGCCGAGCGGCATAAATCCGCCGAGGTTTTGCGCTAGCGCAAACCGCTTGCGCACGCGCCGCGCTAACTTACGAGCCGATCCCCATACCGAGCATTCAGCATGAGCGAAGACATCCCCGCTTACGAAACCCCGGGCTGCGCCTATTGCCCGAGCACGGTACGGGCCTGCCGCCGGGGCGAAGGCGAGGAGCGCGGCCCCGCCTACTGCCCGTCCAAAGTCGATCCCGAGGGCATCGCGGACGCCTGGGAACCCTACCGCGACGAATTCACGCAGCGCGTCGCGCATACCGCGGCCGTGGTCGAGAGCGAGGGCTACTGCAAGTGGACGCGCGTCGAGGAGATCTGCCAGTTCGCGAAGAAGATGGGCTTTCGCAGGATCGGCATCGCCATGTGCATCAGCTTCGTGGACTTGGCGCGCGTGTTCAGCGCCATTCTGGAGAGCCACGGCTTCGAGGTGACCTCGATCGCGTGCAAGAACGGCGGCGTGCCGAAGGAGGACATCGGCGTCAAGGACGAGGAGAAAATCCGGCCCGGCAACTTCGAGCCGATGTGCAACCCGGTGTCGCAGGCGGAGCTGCTCAACCGCGCCGGCTGCGAGCTCGACGTGATCATGGGCCTGTGCGTGGGGCATGACAGCCTGTTCATCCGCCATGCAAAGGGGTTGGTCACCACGCTCGTGACCAAGGACCGGGTGCTCGCGCACAACCCGGTGGGCGCGCTGAACCTCGCCGACAGCTACTACAGCCGCGTCTGGGGACCGGACAAGCCGGCGAAGCTGCCGAGCAAGCCCGCGCGGCGCGGCGCCAAGAGCCCGTAACAGGATTTGTTGCTCTAAAACGGAGGAGACCTGAAATGAGACATTGGTTGCAAAGAGCTGCGCTAGCCGTGTTCCTGGCGCTGTCGGCGCCGCTTGCGCTCGCGCAAGCCTTCCCGGCGAAGCCGGTGCACATCGTCGTGCCGTTCCCGCCCGGAGGCACCGCCGACGTGCTCGCGCGCCTGGTCGGACAGAAGATGTCCGAGTCCATGGGGCAGCAGGTGCTGGTCGAAAACCGCCCCGGCGCGGGCACGGTGATCGCGACCGAATACGTCGCGCGCGCGCCGGCCGACGGCTACACCATGCTCGTGATGGCCAACAGCTTCGTCATCAACCCGAGCGTGCACGCGAAGCTGCCCTACGATCCGTTCAAGAATTTCGCGCCGGTGACCTTGCTCGTGAATTCGCCGCAGGTGCTGGTTGCGGGCCCGTCGCTGCCGGTCAAGAACCTGAAGGAGTTCGTCGCGCTGGTGCAAAGCCAGGCCGGGAAATTCAGCATTGCCACGGTGGGCCCCGCGACCACGCAGCACGTCGCGAGCGAAATGCTGAAGAGCGTGATGAAGCTCAACATGATCTACGCGCCTTACCCCGGCGGCGCGCCTGCGGTGACCGCGCTCATCGGCGGCCACGTCGATGCGGTGCTCGCGAATTACTCCGAAGTGGCGCAGCAGGTGCTCGCGGGCAAGATACGCGCGCTCGCCGTCACCTCGCGCGAACGCTTGAGCATGACCAAGGACGTACCTACCGTGGCGGAGTCCGGCTACGGCGACTTCGAGGCCGTAGCCTGGTTCGGCTTCATGGTCACCGGCGGCAGCCCGCCCGCCGCGATCGCGCGGCTCAATGCCGAGGCGAACAAGGCGCTGCAGGCGCC
>JAJZUK010000207.1 GCA_021847125.1 Pseudomonadota bacterium
TTCGGTGCAATCTCAGCGCCTGGCATGCGACTGATCTAAAATACGCGCTCGAATAAGGATGCACCATGAATCTGGACCGAGTCACTTCAGGCCGCGATGTTCCCAACGACGTCAACGTGATCATCGAAATCCCGATGAACGCCGATCCGATCAAGTACGAGGTGGACAAGGAAACCGGGGCGGTATTCGTCGACCGCTTCATGTCCACGGCCATGCATTACCCCTGCAACTACGGCTACATCCCGCACACCATTTCGGACGACGGCGATCCGGTGGACGTGCTGGTGCTGAGCCCCGTTCCCGTCATCACCGGCGTGGTGGTGCGCTGCCGGCCCATCGGCATGCTCAAAATGGAGGACGAGGCGGGCGGCGACGCCAAGCTGCTCGCGGTGCCGGTGGACAAACTCTCCGGTCTTTACCGCGCGATCAAGTCCCCGCGCGACCTGCCCGAGCTGACGACCGCCCAGATCTCGCATTTCTTCCAGCATTACAAGGATCTCGAGCCCGGCAAATGGGTGAAGATCGAAGGCTGGGTCGGGGCGGAGGAGGCAAAGCAGGAAATTCTTGCCGGCGTGGAGCGCTACAAGAAGGCGAAGAAGAAGCCGAAATTCTAGAACTGCAATGAACCAGGGGGCGACGCCCCCTTGTGTATTGCCTAGGAATCCGGCGCCGCCTTATACGGCGAGTGCTCGTTCAATTCATCGACATAGCGCGCCACGCCCTGATGTTCGCGCGCGAGGAAGCGTTCCACTGCATCGGAAAATTCGGGGTGCGCGAGCCAGTGCGCCGACAGCGTCTTTACCGGCAGAAAGCCGCGCGCGAGTTTGTGCTCGCCCTGGGCGCCGCCCTCGAATATCCTGATTTTCTCCTCGATGCAGAATTCCAGCGCCTGGTAGTAGCAGGTTTCGAAATGCAGGCAAGGCAGGTACTGCAGCGCGCCCCAGTAGCGGCCGTAGAGCGTTTCCTGCGAGTACAGGTTGAGCGCGCTCGCGATGGGCTTGCCTTCGAGTTCGGCCACGATCAAGAGCAGGTGCCGCGGCATGCTCTGCCCGATACGCTGGAAGAATTCCAGGCTCAGATAGGGTGTGGAGCGATGATCGCGATAGGTGCGCTGGTAACAGCGCGCAAAGAACGCCCAGTCTTCCTCCTTGATCTCGCGTCCGCGCAGCCGGCGAAAACGCACGCCGGCATCGCGCACTTTGCGCCGCTCCTGGCGGATTTTCTTGCGTTTGTCGTGCGCCATCTGCGCCAGGAACTCATCGAACGAGGCGTAGCCCGGATTGCTCCAATGGAACTGCACGCCCGCGCGCAGCATCATGCCGGCAGAGCGCATCAGCGCGGCTTCTTCCTCCTGCGGAAACAGCACATGCAGCGAGGAGGTATCGCGCGCGAGGTCGAGCGCCGCGCGCAGCAGTGCCGCGCGCTCGGCATCGCCGGCGGCGAGGAGGCGCGGCCCGGAAACCGGCGAGAACGGAATTGCGGCGAGCAGCTTGGGGTAATACGCGAGGCCGTGGCGCTGATAGGCGTCGGCCCAGGCCCAGTCGAATACATATTCGCCATAGGAGTGCGACTTGAGATAAAGCGGCATCGCCGCGCGCAGCCGGGGCGGGGCCGCAGCGCCTGCGCTCCCGGGTGCGGCACGATCCCACAGCGTCAGGAATTGCGGCAGCCAGCCGCTGTCGGCGCTGGCGCAGCGGCTCGCATGCAAGGCGTGGAAAAATTCGTACGACAGCAGCGGATGGCCGAGCGCGAGCCGGTTCCAGTCCGCGGCAGCGACGCCGCACAGATCATCGAGCACACGCAGGTCGGGTTCGGGCAACGGGGAGCGTCCTGCGGGCGGCGCTAACAAGGCGGTATGTGGATGGAAAAACGCATTTTGCGTGAGCGCAAGCCTGCGCCGCTGGTGATCGGACCAACGGATTATTGGCGATGGGCCGGCGCGCCGCAAGCGTTATAATCCGCCGATGAGCAACACGGTCAAAATCGCCGTCGCGCAGATCGACTGCATACTCGGCGACCTGGCGGGTAACGCCGCCAAAATTCTGGATTGCGCCGCGCGCGCCAAGGCCGCCGGCGCGCAGGTTTTGCTTACGCCCGAACTGTCGCTGTGCGGCTATCCGCCCGAGGACCTGCTGCTGCGCGACGGTTTCTTTCGCGATTGCGCGACCGCCCTGGAGCAGCTCGCCGCGGCCGTGCGCGGAATCACGGTCGTCGTCGGCCATCCGCAGCTCGCCGAAGGCCGGCGGTACAACGCCGCGTCGGTGCTGCAGCAAGGCCGGATCACGGCCACCTATCGCAAGCGCAATCTGCCCAATTACACGGTATTCGACGAAGAGCGCTATTTCGAGCCCGGGGGCGAGCCGGTGGTATTCGAGGTCAACGGGCTGCGTTTGGGGATCAACATCTGCGAAGACCTCTGGGGCGAGCAGGGGCCGGTGGAAGCCGGCGCCAGCGCCGCGCAGCAGGGCGTCGCGGCGGGGCAGCGCAAGGTCTGGCGCGCCGACGCGCCGCGCCTTGCGCGCGCCGCCGGCGCCCAGCTGCTGCTGGTGTTGAACGCCTCGCCGTATCACACGCGCCAGCACGCCTCGCGGCTTGCGGTGGCGCGCAACCGCGCCGCGGAAAACGGGCTCGCGATCGTCTACGCGAATCAGGTCGGCGGTCAGGACGAACTCGTGTTCGACGGCGCGTCCTTCGTGCTCGACGCGCGCGGGGAGCTGACGCATCAGTTGCCTTATTTCGAGGAGGCGCTGGATTTCGTCGAGGTCGTCGCGGGCGTACCGCAGCCGGGAACCTGCGCGCCGGCGTTGTCGTTCGAAGCCTCCGTCTATCGCGCGCTGTGCCTGGGCGTGCGCGACTACCTCGGCAAGAACGGATTTCCGGGCGCGATTCTGGGCATGTCGGGCGGCATCGATTCGGCCCTGACGCTGGCGATCGCCTGCGACGCGCTCGGAGCGGACAAGGTGCGCGCGGTGATGATGCCCTCGCAATACACCGCCGACATGAGCTGGATCGACTCGCGCGACATGGTCAAGCGCCTCGGCGTGCGCTACGACGAAATCGCGATCAAGCCGATGTTCGACGCCTTCCTCGGCGCGCTCGCCGGCGAGTTCAAGGGACTGCCGCTGGATGCGACCGAAGAAAACCTGCAGGCGCGCATCCGCGGCACGCTGCTGATGGCCTTGTCCAATAAATTCGGCTCCATCGTGCTCACCACCGGCAACAAGTCGGAAATGGCGGTGGGTTATTCCACGCTCTATGGCGACATGGCGGGCGGTTTCGCCGCGATCAAGGACGTGGCCAAGACCCTGGTCTACCGCCTCGCCGAGTACCGCAACAGCCTGGGCGAGGTGATCCCGCGGCGCATTATCGAGCGCGCGCCCTCGGCCGAATTGCGCCCCGATCAGACCGACCAGGACAGTCTCCCGCCCTATGCAGTGCTCGATGCCATCATGTCCGGCTACATGGAGCAAAACCTGAGTCCGGCCGAGATCGTGGCCGGCGGCCAGCGCGAAGAGGACGTGGCGCGCGTAGTGGGGCTGATCAAGAGAAACGAATACAAGCGCCGCCAGGCGCCGGTCGGCATACGCATCACCCAGCGCGGCTTCGGCAAGGATTGGCGCTATCCGATCACGTCGAGGTACCGCGAAAAATTCCAGTAGCGGTCGATAAGCGCCGCGCTGCCGGCGCGGTTCCTCCCGCCTTGCGCTACTTTTTGTTGATATACTTGGCGCAATCGGGACAAGGGAGAATCGGCCATGAAAAAAATAGACGCCATCGTAAAACCGTTCAAGCTAGATGAGGTGCGCGAAGCCCTGTCGGAAATCGGGGTGAGCGGACTCACGGTAACGGAGGTGAAGGGCTTCGGGCGGCAAAAAGGCCATACCGAGCTCTATCGCGGCGCCGAGTATGTGGTGGATTTCCTGCCCAAGGTAAAGA
>JAJZUK010000208.1 GCA_021847125.1 Pseudomonadota bacterium
GCAGCAGCCCCATACGCGTCGGTCATTCTGTGCTTTTCCAGCGGTCGGGATCTGCTGTTAATGGTGTCGCATTTCCGCAGAGTAAGCGAGGAGCTTCCGACTGAACCCTGCTTGCCCCTCGGGAGCGGCGCTGCGCGCCGTCCCTCGGGCTGCTGAACGGTGACGTTGGTTTTCTCATACCGTGACCGCTTGCCTTGCACTTAAGCTTGCATGCATGTATCTAATCGGATACAATGCGACACGTGAACACCTTTGAGCGCTCCGAGGAATTTGATGCTTGGCTCGCCGGCCTGAAAGACAAAGTAGGTCGTGCTCGGATCGTCCATCGTATTCGATCCGCCGAGCACGGCAATTTTAGCGATTGCGAGTCGGTGGGCGAAGGAGTCTCAGAAATGCGCGTTCACGTTGGGCCTGGCTATCGAGCCTATTTCACGCGGCGCGCAGAGGTGGTCTATTTGCTTCTCTTGGGCGGCGACAAGTCCTCGCAGAAGCGTGACATTAGACGTGCCATTGAGATGGCGCGGGCTTTGGACAAGGAGTAAACCATGGCTAAATTTGCCCCCTTCGATGCTGCCGACTACCTCAATGATGAGGAGACTGTCGCGGAATACATAACCGCCGCATTGGAAGATCCCAATCCCGATGTATTTCTAACTGCCGTGCGTGATGTGGCTCGCGCCCGTGGCATGGCACAGCTCGCCAAGGATGCCGGTCTTGGCCGCGAGAGCCTTTACAAGGCACTGACGCCCGGCGCCAAGCCACGCTACGACACGATGCTCAAACTGCTTCATGCTCTCGGTGTCAAGCTCTCAGCTTCCCCCGTCCATTCGTGAGTAACTTGCTGATTCAGGTATATTCGGCCCCGGGCTGCGCTATCGTTCTTCCCGCGTCACGACACCGCCCGCGAGTGACGCGCAAACGTCGTTGCGCGGCCCGATGATTTTCCTGCCCGCAAACTAACCAGACCAATTTTCAGGAACACCCTTCATGTCGCTACTCTTTTCGAAAACCACGCTGGGACCGCTCGCGCTGCAGAATCGCCTGGTCATGTGCCCGCTGACGCGCAATCGCGCGACCGGCAATGTTCCGAACGAACTCATGGCGCAGTATTACGCGCAGCGCGCCAGCGTCGGACTCATCATCACCGAAGGCACCTCGCCCTCGCCCAACGGCCTGGGCTACCCGCGCATACCCGGGGTATTTTCCGCAGAGCAGGTAGCGGGATGGAAGCGCATCGCCGAAGCGGTCCACGCGCAGGGCGCGAAGCTGTTCATGCAGCTCATGCATTGCGGGCGTATCGCGCACCCGCTCAACCTGCCCGCAGGTGCGCGCATGCTCGCGCCTTCGGCGGTCGCAGCGGCGCCGGTGGCAGCGCCTTACGCCGGCTGAATTGAACTAAATTGACTCAAGTCAAAAGCCACAGGCCAGAGGCGCGCAGAATTTTCCCTGCAGTTCAGTAGCGGCAGGTGGGCGCGCAGCCGCAGCCGCATTTCCTCTGCACCCGCGACGGAGCGAATCTCATGGCGCAATTCTCCTGGACCGATGACCTCACCACCGGCAGCAGCCTGATCGACGGCGACCACCGCAAGCTGGTCGAACTGGTCAACGCTTTTTTCCAGGCCATGCAGAGCGGCCAGGGCAACGCCCAGGTGAGCAAGGCGATGAAACAGCTGATCGCCTACACCGGGGAGCATTTTGCGCGCGAGGAGGCGGAAATGGCGCGCATCCAGTACGTCGCCGCACTGGCGCACCGGGCCGAGCACACCAAGCTGATCAAGCAGCTGGTCGAATTGAAGGAGATGCAGGACGCAGGCGGCAGGATGAACACCCCCGCCGTCGCCGACTTTCTCAGCCTATGGCTGCGCGAGCATATCCTGGCCGCGGACATGAAATTGGCCACCGCGCTGAAGCAGCGCAGCCCAACGCAGCCACAACAGCTGCACTAACGCGCTGAGGCGCTCACCTGCGTCCGGATCGCCGCTGGTCCCCGCCGCGTCCCTGGCGCGGGGCACGGTAGATGTCCTTGCCCGCATCCTGAATGTCCTGGCGCAGCTGGCGCCGCTCCTCCGGGCTCATGCGGCCGCGCCCGCGCTCGCCTTCGCCCATTGCGCCCATCCCGCGCTGCGGCATGGGCTGCTCCGCCCCGCGCTGCGGCGCCGGCTGCGAGCGCTGGTCCTGGACCGGGGGCCTGGACCCCATTCCCTGCGCGAACGCAGCCCCCGGCAAAGCGATGCCGGCAGCGAGCAGTACCCAGGAAACGCGATTCAGGCATTTCATGCCTGGCCCCTCCAAGACATTGATCCGTGGACGCATACTAGCGCGCCAGTGTACTGAAAGTATGCGTGCCGGCGTGCAATTTGTAATAAATTGTAAGCTACAGCCGGCTTGACACGGTTTCTTACCGATCCGACCCTAGTTCACCGCAGTTTTGATTACGATACGGCCATGACTACAGCAAAAATGAAAATTCTGGTCGTCGACGACGATCTGCGCCTGCGCGATTTGCTCAACCGCTACCTTACCGGACAGGGCTTCGGCGTGCACGTCGCCCAGGACGCGGCGGCCATGGACAAGCTGCTCGCGCGCGAGCGTTTCGATTTGATCGTACTCGATTTGATGATGCCGGGCGAGGATGGGCTGTCGGTGTGCCGGCGCCTGCGCGGCGCCAAGGACATGATTCCGATCATCATGCTCACCGCCAAAGGCGACGACGTCGACCGCATCGTCGGCCTCGAAATGGGCGCGGACGATTACCTACCCAAACCGTTCAACCCGCGCGAACTGGTGGCGCGCATCCATGCGGTGCTGCGCCGGCGTACCGCGCCCCCGCCGCCCGGCGCGCCCGCGCCCGAGGAGGGCGCGATGAGCTTCGGCCAGGTCACGGTCGATCTCGCCACGCGCTCGCTCACGCGCGAAGGCAATACCATTTCGCTCACCACCGGCGAATTCGCGCTGCTCAAGGTGCTGCTCGCCCATCCGCGCGTGCCGCTGTCGCGCGACAAGCTGATGGAACTCGCGCGCGGCCGCGAATACGAAGTGTTCGACCGCGCCATCGACGTGCAGATTTCGCGCCTGCGCAAGCTGGTCGAGCCCGACCCGGCGCATCCGGTGCACATCCAGACCGTTTGGGGATTCGGCTACGTATTCGTGCCGGACGGCAAAGCGTGAGCCCGACGGGCCGCCCCGAGGGCCGCATGTTCGATATGGCCTTGGCGCGAAGCGACAAGGTAGTCCAATGAGCTTGCTGCCGCGCACGCTGCTGTGGCGCTCGTTCCTGCTGATCAGCCTGCTGATGGTGATCTCGGCCGCGGCCTGGTTTCAGATCCTGCGCAGCTACGAGCGCGAACCGCGCGTGCGCCAACTCGCGCAAATGGTGGTCAGCGTGGTCAACCTCACCCACGCCGCCCTGCTGTCGGCGGAGCCGGACAAACGGCGCGAGCTGCTGTCCGAGCTCTCGGAACGCGAAGGCATACGCGTCTATCCGGCCGACCCCGGCGACAAGCTCACGCCTTCTCCCGACGTTCCGTTCGCGCACCTGCTGCATGCCGAGGTCCGGCGCCGGCTGGGCGAGGACACCCGTTTCGCCTCAGGCCTGGGGGAGCAGCGCGGCTTTTTCATCAGCTTTCACATCGACGACGACGAGTACTGGGTGATGCTGCCGCGCGAGCGCGTGGAGCGGCCGTTTCCCTGGCAGTGGCTGGGCTGGACCGTGCTTGCCCTGCTGTTGTCGCTGGTCGGCGCCTGGCTCATCGTGTCGCGCATCAACCGGCCGCTGAAGGCGCTGGCCGCCGCGGCGGCCGACATCGGCAAGGGCAAGACGCCGGCGCCGCTGCCCGAATCCGGTCCGGCGGAAATCGAGACGCTCGCGCGCTCGTTCAACCAGATGTCGCAAAACCTCGCGCGCCTGGATGCCGACCGCGCGCTGATC